>JALQUY010000184.1 GCA_023260615.1 Schleiferiaceae bacterium | reverse complement strand
CAAAGCAAAGGAAAGTCCCAGCGCGCGGCGAAGGTCCACCACAAAGTTTAAGGGTAAAAGAGATTAAGCGTTTAAGCAAAAAGGCTACAGTGCGAAGCACGTGCTCTCTAGCTCTCTAGCTTCCTAGCGCGCCGAAGGCGCTCAGCCCTCTAGCAAAAAAGGCAAAACCGCCTCCTGAAATGCTTCGGGTTTTTCGGCGTGCACCCAGTGGCCCGCGTCGGGGATGGATTCCAGGCGCGCCAGGGGGAAGTGGTCCATGATGCCGCTCCAGTCTTCGTCGAGGATGTAGCCGCTGCGGGCCCCACGGACAAAGAGGGTGGAACCAATGTAGCGGTCTTCGGGGGCCAAGGCTTGGCCGATGCGGCTCATTTGGGCTTCCAGGACGGGAAGGTTGAATTTCCAGCCGAGTTGGCCGTTGTCCTTCCATTCGAGGTTTTTGAGCAGGAACTGGCGCATGCCCCAGTCGGGTAGATGGGCTTCAAGGGCGCGATCGGCTTCGGTGCGGCTTTTCAGTTGGGAAAAATTCAACTGGTGCATGGCATCGACGACGACTTGGTGGTGCGGGGGATAGGATTTTGGACCGATATCGATAACGGCCAAACGCTCCACCAGCTGGGGGTACTTGACCGCCAGCGCCATGACGGTTTTGCCGCCCATGCTGTGGCCCAGCCAACGAACGGGGCGCTCGCCAAAATGCTCCAAGGCATAGGCCCGAACGTCTTCCACCATATCGGCATAGGTATGGGAAGCGGCGTGCGGCGAACGGCCGTGGTTGCGCTGATCGACCAAATGCACATTCAGGCCGTTTTCACCCCACAGGCGGGCATGACTGGCCCAATTGTCGCCCATGCCAAACAAGCCGTGAAGGACCACAAGGGGCTCTCCCCCGTTGCCCATAATCTTGCTGGCGAGCGGCAGGGCGGCCATTAGCGAAGCAGTTGTTGGCGGTAGCGCTGTACCGTGTTTTCGAGGCCCAAGTAGAGGGCGTCGGAAATTAAGGCGTGGCCGATGCTTACCTCGTCGAGGTGGGGCAGGCTTTGGGCGAAGTAGGCCAAATTGTCGGCGTTGAGGTCGTGGCCGGCATTCACCCCTAGGCCGGCGGCGTGGGCAATTCGGGAGGCCTCCACGTAAGGGGCCACGGCAGCGGATCGGTTGCTGGTATAGCCGGTGGCGTAGGCCTCGGTGTAGAGTTCGATGCGGTCGGCCCCAAGGGCAGCGGCGGCCTCAATGCGGGCGGCATCGCATTCGATAAAGAGCGAGGTCCGAATGCCTGCTGCGCGAAACTCGTCCAGGACCTCACGGAGCAGGGCGCCCTGGCCGAGGGTGTCCCAACCGGCGTTGCTGGTGAGGACATCGGGGGCGTCGGGGACGAGGGTTACTTGCTCGGGCCGGCATTCCTTGACGAGGTCGATAAAATCGCGCGAGGGGTAGCCTTCGATGTTGTATTCCGTGTGGACCAGGGCGCGGAGGGCGCGAGCGTCAGCGTAGCGGATGTGGCGCTCGTCAGGACGGGGGTGTATGGTAATGCCTTGGGCGCCGAATTCT
>JALQUY010000183.1 GCA_023260615.1 Schleiferiaceae bacterium | reverse complement strand
ATATTGGGAGGGTTGTTCGCTGGAGTATTCTCTCATGTATATGAAACAGATGTACTTTGAAGCACAGGCGGCTGGTAAAGGAAAGCCGGTACTGATCACTGAGACTGGATGGCCTAGTAGTGGTCAGAGCATTGGTGGTGCCCACGCTTCGTTTGAAAACAGCTTGAAATACTTCATCAACGCCCAGCGCTGGTCTAAGGAAGAAGATATCCCGATGTTCTATTTCTCATCTTTCGACGAGAGTTGGAAGATTGAAAAAGAGGGCGATGTCGGTGCCTCTTGGGGCCTTTGGGACAAGGACGAAAAGTTGAAGTTTTAACGCTTCATAACCTTTTCGCGGTAGCCTTTAAATCCAGGTTGTAAGATTTCTAATACGTAGAGTCCCGAGGCGTAGGCCTCGGTATCTATGTACCCACTGCCGTCGTGAAGCTGGGAGTAGATTTGCTTGCCCGTAATGTCGTAAAGGTTGATGGTGCTTGGTCCAGTGAGGCGCACAAATAATTGGTCCTCAAAAGGATTTCCTACGGCACCTATTCCGCTTCGTGCCTGCTCCTCCATACTCAAATTTGATTGCTGGTACACGCGGACATAATCCACCTCCATGGCGCTGCTGGTAAAGCTTGAATCTATAGACGATTGGATAGCGATGTTCAACAACAAGTATTGCGGATCGTAGAACGGCCAGGTGCTGGCAGTGTAGGTAGAGGGCTCGTAGGTGTAATGTACCACGCTGTCCACGCTGAATACCATTTTAGTTTCGCTCCATTCAAGGGCATAGACGTGGTAGCTAGTGCTGGCGCCGCTGACGTATTGACCGCCGACATTTACAGTTCCGCCGAAGCTGGATGGGGTATGCATGGCGCTAGAAACATAATTTTGATTGTGTCCCCAATGTTCCATGATATCAATCTCCCCACAGGCCGGCCAACCGGTGGTACCGTAGCCTTGTACTTGCCAATACGCACCTATTTCAGTGATGTTTTGTCCGAGCATCCAGATGGCGGGCCAAGTACCTACACCTGTTGGAAGTTTAGCGCGTACTTCTACGCGACCGAAGGTAAAAGCAAACTTTGAATTTAAGCGAGCTGAGGTATAATCTTTAGTGACGTTTTGATCTGTATAGGTCTCACGAAGTGCCGTCAGGTGAAGACTCCCGCCGCTCACATAGGCATTGGTATCGCGATCTGTGTAGTGCTGAATTTCACCGTTCCACCAACTCTGCCCGTTGTTAGGCAGGATGGTTTGATGCCACCATTTTGAGGTATCTAAGGAGCCGTCGACGTTGAATTCATCCGCCCATACGAGGGTGTCAAAAACTTGGGCTTGTAGGGAAGTCGTGCTGATGAGCAACGCAAAGGCAAAAATGGAACGCATAGCTAATGTTTGTATGCCATAAAAGTCGGGACTAGAGGGGACTTGGCCCAATTTCTTTCAAGACAATTCCCCGACAATAAAAAACCCGGCCGCAAGGGCCGGGTCGCTTCTGTATGTAGAGGGCGGTTTAGAGTCTCTTGTAATTCTGAATGACTTCTGTAGAATCAGCGTTCATGTAGCTCTGTTGCAGCATATCACTTCCAATCATCGTGTAGGTGATCTGCCATTCCCCTTCAAATCCTTC
>JALQUY010000182.1 GCA_023260615.1 Schleiferiaceae bacterium | reverse complement strand
GAGGAGCTTGAGGTCGTCCAGATTGCCTTCGCCGCCGTTAAGGCCCAAGAAGCTAAAGGCGATGAGTGTAAGCACAATGGCCGGCCCGCTGGTAAGCGTCATGTACCGAATGTGCGTCATCAAATCCGTACCGGCCATGGCGGGTGCCAAGTTAGTTGTATCCGAAAAGGGCGACATTTTATCACCAAAGTAGGCCCCGGAAATCACCGCCCCCGCGACCATGGCGGAAGAAAAGCCCATGCTTTGGCCCACGCCCATGAGCGCAATGCCCACGGTGGCGGTGGTAGCCCAAGAGGAGCCGGTCGCCAAGCTGACGATGGCGCAAACGACCACCGTGGCGGGCAAAAAAATGCTCGGCGAGAGCAAATCCAAGCCGTAGACAATGAGGGTGGGTATGATGCCCGAAATCAGCCAACTCCCTGCCAAGGCCCCCACCATGAGCAAGATGAGAATCGCTTTAGAGCTGTCTTGAATGTTGTGCTGAATGCCATCCCAGAGCGTTTGGGCCTTTACCCCCGTGAGGGCCGCCAAGCCCGCCGTGACGCCCGCGGCAGCCAGAAGTATCAGCTGGTTGCTGCCATCTAAACTGCTGTCTCCAAATATGCGTACGTTGACCGCCAGGGCGGCAATGAGGAAGAGGACGGGAAGGAGGGCGAGGAGGAGGCCGGGTTTCTTAGCGTTCATGGCCTACAAGGTACGCATCGCGACGCTGCGTGTAAAGGCCTAGCGCAACCAGGGACGCAGGACGCGTAGCACTGAAACGAGTGACAGTCCTTTCACATTGTCAAAGTCGCCTTGCATTTGGGTAATGGCCACGTGGCCAATCCATTCTTGCGCACCGTAGCCCCCCGCCTTGTCCAAGGGCTGGCAGGTGTCCACATACCACTGCAACCAGGAATCGGGGAGGTCGGCCATGGTCACGAGCGTCGTATTGGCGGATGTCTCCCAGCGTTTGCCGTCCGTGGCCCAAACGACGGTGATGACTTTGTGGGTGCGGCCGCGAAGGCGCTGCAGCATGGTGAGGGCGTGGGCCAGATCGCGCGGCTTGCCAAAGCGTTCTCCGTCCATCCAAACTTCGGTGTCAGCGGTCAATAGCACTTCGCCGGGTTGCAGGGTAGGGACTAAGGCCTCGGCTTTTTCTTTGGCGACAAAGCGCACGGTTTCTTCATCGCTGAGCCCTGTGGGTGCGATTTCCGCGGTGTCGGCGGTACGCACTTCAAAGGGCAACCCAAAGAGGCTCAGGAGTTCCTTGCGGCGGGGAGAGCCGCTGCCGAGCACCAGCTGGCCGTCCAGCACGATGGGGCAGGCGAGGCCTACCAGTTCCGATCCGAAGGCAGGTTCCATTTGCCGTGCACTTTTAAAGTTTGCTCAATCAGGTCCCGAACGCAGCCTTCGCCGCCGTTGAAGGGCGAAATGTAGTCGCAGATGCTGCGGATTTCGGGCGCGGCGTCGTGGGGGCAGGTGGCCAAGCCTACGCGGGTCAACACCTCATAGTCGGGCAAGTCGTCGCCCATGTAGGCGATTTCTTCAGCCTTGAGTTCGTAGGCCAGCATAAGCTCCTCTAAGGCTTCTTCCTTGTGGCGCGCACCCAGCCAAACGTCTGAAATACCCGCGGACACAAAGCGCTCCTT
>JALQUY010000181.1 GCA_023260615.1 Schleiferiaceae bacterium | reverse complement strand
CACCTTGACAGGCTTTAAGTGGATTGCGGATTTGATCCGACGCTACGAAGGCCAGCAGACCTTCACGGTTGGCGGCGAAGAGTCCTACGGCTACCTCGTTGGCGACTTTGTGCGCGACAAGGATGCCGTGTCCTCCGCAGCGATGCTCGCCGAAGCCGCTGCCTGGAACAAGGCCAAGGGCTCCAGCTTTTACGAACACCTCATGCAGCTCTACATTCAGCACGGTGTGCACCACGAGTCCTTGCTGAGTGTCACCAAGAAAGGCCGCGAAGGCGCAGAAGCCATCGCCGGCATCATGGAGCGCTTCCGCAGCGAGCCGCCTGCAGAATTGGCCGGAATTGCGGTCGAAGCCGTTATGGACTTCAAGACGGGCCTTACCACCTATTTGGCGGATGGACGCCAGGAGGCTATCGATTTGCCAGCCTCCAATGTCATTCAGTTGCGTTTGGCCAATGGCGACCGCGTGACCGCGCGCCCCAGCGGCACCGAGCCCAAAATCAAGTACTACTTCTGCGCCCTGGGACCCCATTTGGATCCCGACCAGCCCGCTCAGCAGTACCGTGCCCTTCGCAGCGAACTAGAAGCCCGCATCGCCGCCTACACGGAGGTCATCACGGCCCTCTAAGCCATTGCATCCCGCAACCTGCGGCACTACCTTGGGGGGATGAAACGTTGGCTCCTCTCACTCATACCGCTCATGACGCTTTCCAGCTCAGCTTTTGCCCAAACGGGCGCAGAAGCAGACATCTTCTACAACGCGCGCATTGTCTTTAGCGACCAGCATACGATGCACTTTCAATTGGCACTTGGGCCAGGCCAAGGCGCGTCCCAAGACCGCTGTTTTGTCATCAATGGCGAAGAATGGCTGGCATTAACTGCGATGGGCAGCGACGAAGTGGGCAGTTCGCATTGGGCCTTTCCTTTTCAGGCCGAATTGACGCTTCGGGCCTCCGAAGGCAGCCAGCTAGAAGGCTTTTTCATCAAGACCGAAACAGGCGAGCGCTTCCCGTTCTTCGCCGAATCCGCCACCGTCATCGAATGCGATGCGCTTATGCAGCACAAGCGCTTTCCCGAGGGCCTCTTTGGACAAAGCACTTTTGATACTCCCCGCTATCCTTTGGCCGAGCGTTACGACCTGCGTATGCGGGCCGGAAAAGAAAACGAAGTCCACGCAGTAGGCGAATTCTACACCCATTCCTCGGGAGAAATCCGCGGAAGTATTTTGACCCAAACGGGCGACTACCGCTACCTCGCCGGCAACCGCTACGGCAACCGCATCTTCCTGAGCACCTTTGACGGGGTGCACTGCTACACCTTTACCATGGACCTAGAGCGCGACGGCAGCCTGAGCGGTACCCACTTCAGCGGCGCGAGCTACCGCGAAGATTTCAGCGGGACACCCAACCCAGATGCCAGCCTGGACAATCCCTACGCCATTACAACAGCCACGCAGGCGAGTTTGGACCTCACGCTACCAGAGTACGCCAGCGGCGCGCCTGTGAGAATCCTGACGGGCCAAGGCAAGGTGACCCTCATCCAAGTCATGGGTTCCTGGTGCCCCAACTGCCTGGACGAATCGGCCTTCTTCAAAGATCTGGCCGCGTTGGACGGGCTGGAGGTCTATGCGCTGGCCT
>JALQUY010000180.1 GCA_023260615.1 Schleiferiaceae bacterium | reverse complement strand
TGAGCAGCTTGGCGGTTTTCTTTTGGCGCGCCCGCTTTCTGCCCACAAGTGCCTCCGAAGACGCCTTCTCTTCACGCGAGTTCTGGATGTTCATCGGTGCCTTGACCTTGCTCCTTTCCGCGGGCCAAATCACCTTCTCGACGAGTATTCCCGTTTTCAACAAACTGATTGGCCCCGGAGGCCTATTGCCTCTGCTGGGCAACAAGCTGGCGCCGCCGGCGGATGCCGCGGCGCACTACAACAGCCTGCAAATCCCCTTTGCCATCATCGTGTCCGTCCTGATGGGCTTGGGTCCCTTCATGCGCTGGAAAGAGACCCCCAATGCGCTATTGCGCCGTGCGCTCGCTTCTGCGGTGGCTACCGCGGTGGTCGGTGGCTTGGCGATCTGGGGGCTAGAACTTTACGATGTGCTCTACGCCGCGCTGCTCTTGAGCGGCTTGTTTGCCTTCTTCGCCAATGCCGATTACTGGCTGCGCTACCTCAAAGGCAAGTGGACCGCGGGAGGAATGGCCCTGGCTCACCTAGGCTTTGCCTTGGTGCTGGTGGGCGCCCTCATCAGCAACGCGAAGAAGGAAGCCATTTCCACCAATGCCACCTTCATCCACGAGGACTTCCCCGCCAACGAGAATATTTTACTGCCCTTAGGCGATACAGTTTCTATGTACCCCTACTACGTGAGTTGGAAAGGCGAGCACATGGACGGGCACAACCGGGTCTACGATGTGGACTTTTACGAGGTTGAATTCCCCTTGGCCTCTTGGGCCGATGGAGAGCGCAAGCACCTCAAAACCAGCTTCAGCCTGCAGCCCTTCATTCAGATGAATGCGCGTATGGGCAACGTTCGGGAACCTAGCACCCAGCACTTCTGGAACAAAGACGTCTACACCTACGTCAGCTATGCCGACTTGCGCAGCGTCGAAGAGCAGGCGGGCGACTGGAAGGACCCCCAAGAAGCCACCTTGCAGACCGGAGACGACATCTTTTTGTTCAATGACTACCTCCTGCATGGAGATACTTTAGTGGTCGTTGACGCCGTCTTTGACCCTGCCTCCGGGGAATTGACCCATCTCGAATTGGCGCTCAACATGACCCTAAAGGCCATGGACGGCACGACCTATCCGATTCAATTGCCCTACCTACTGGACAACAACGAAGTCAGCAACGAAGAGGTAGAACTCGATGGAATGCCCATTAAGTTGCGCTTTGACGGCGTGCAAGACGAGCAGGGCACCTACAAAATCACCGCCTGGAAGAAGAAAACCGAAGAGCCTCCCTTTATTTTGATGCAGGCCTTCATATTCCCCTACATCAATCTGCTTTGGTTGGGCTCCATCCTCATGGGAGTAGGCAGCCTGCTGGCCGTTTGGAAGCGCCTCTACCGCAGCCTAACGGGCCAAAGCAAATGACCTGGTGCATCGCCGGCCACGGCAAAGTGGCCAGCGCCCTCGCCCAGCGTTTGACCGAGCGCGGCGTGGCCTTTGAACAGGTCTCCGCTCGCGGTTGGGCTAACGGAAACGATCTCCCCTCCACCGATTGCCGCGCTCTCTTTTTGGCCCTTCCCGACGACGTCATCTCAGAAGCGGCGGTTAGCTTGGGGGCTGCCTCACCCAGCTATCCCGTCTTTCATTGTAGCGGTGCAACCCCATTGTCAGTCCTGGAGGCTCTGCCCTTG
>JALQUY010000017.1 GCA_023260615.1 Schleiferiaceae bacterium | reverse complement strand
TAGAAGAGGTCAACCCGATTTACACCTTGTACGCGGCCTCTGCACGCAAGGCCTTGGACGGCCATCCCGCCGCCGGATTCCAGATGGAAAACGCCTTGACGCGCGCCCAAGCCTTGAAAGGCATGACCCATGACGCCGCCTATGCCGCCTTCCAAGAGGAAGAATTAGGTGCGGTTAAAACGGGATTTTGGGCAAATTTTACCATCTTTACGGAAGACCTTTTAACCTGTCCGGAAGACAACCTTCCGCGGTTAAACGTGTTACAAACCTGGGTGCAAGGCGCGTGCGTCTACACCGCCCAACCCTAAACGCTAACGACGACCTAAACGCTTATGACCCCCACACGTCTTTTCGACTTCGCGTACTACGCCCTTGAACAGCATCCGCGTCCGGACGCCTTGAACACCAAAGTAAACGGCCAATGGGAATCGCTTTCGACCGCAGACTATGTGGCCAAAGCCGAGAAACTCGCCCTGGGCCTCATCGCCTTGGGAGTGCAGCCCGGTGACAAGATTGCCATCATTTCGACCAACAACCGGACGGAATGGAACCTCTGCGACCAAGCGATTTTGTCTGCAGGTGCCATTGACGTTCCCGTATATCCGACCATCTCCTCGGAGGATTACCGATTCATCTTTAACGACGCTGAAGTAAAATTTTGTTTTTTAAGCGACGCAGACCTCTTTCACAAGGTCAAGGCCATACAGGCGGATGTGCCAAGTCTAAAAGAAATCTATTCCTTCGTTCCTGTAGATGGCTGCGCCCACTGGGACGAAGTATTTGCGTTAGCCGATGAGGCACAGCGTCCCGAGCTCTCCGCCCGCATGGCAGCGGTAAAACCCGAAGACCTGGCCACCCTCATCTACACAAGCGGCACCACAGGCACACCAAAGGGAGTGATGCTGAGCCACCACAATATTTCGAGCAATGCACTCGCATCTGCACAACGTCTTCCTGTTGGCCCTGGCGCTAAATCCTTGAGCTTCCTTCCTCTTTGCCACAGTTACGAGCGCGTCATCGTCTACATCTACCTCACCACGGGGGTAGGCACCTACTATGCAGAAAGTATGGAGACTATTGGCGACAACCTCCGCGAGATTCATCCAGAGGTCTTTACCGCTGTTCCACGCTTGCTGGAAAAAGTTTACGACCGCATTATGGACAAAGGCAAGGAATTGACGGGCGTGAAAAAAGCGCTCTTCTTTTGGGCCGTGGGCCTGGCCGAAAACTACGAGCACAGTGGTAAATCTCCGCTGTACTATGCCCAGCTCAAACTAGCCCGAAAGCTCATTTTCTCCAAGTGGCAAGAGGCTTTGGGCGGCAAAACTCAGGCAGTCGCTTCGGGCGCTGCAGCCTTGAACCCCCGTTTGGCCCGCATCTTTGCAGGTGCCGGCATCAACATCCAGGAGGGATATGGCTTGACGGAGACGTCGCCTGTTCTTTCGGTGAATTTGCCCACGGGCCAAGGCCACAAGCTAGGTACCGTGGGAACACCCATCGATGGGGTGGAACTCAAATTGGACAGTGACGGCGAAATCCTCGCCAAAGGCCCCAACATCATGATGGGCTATTACGGTCGCCCCGACTTAACGGCCGAGGTTATGACCGAAGATGGCTGGTTCCGCACCGGAGACATCGGAGAAATCTTGCCCGGCGGCTACCTGCGCATCACGGACCGCAAGAAAGAAATCTTCAAAACGGCTGGCGGCAAGTACATCGCTCCCCAAAACATGGAGAACGTCTACAAGGAAAGCCCCTTCATCGAGCAGTGCATGGTCGCTGGCGAAAACCGCAAATTCCCCGTCTTGCTGCTACAACCCCAATTTGACTTCCTTCAAAACTGGTGCAAGCGCAAAGACATCGCATGGACCACTCCCGAGGAAATGGTTCAGCACCCACGCGTCGTGGCCCGCATCCAAAAAGAAGTGGACGCTAAAAACGCGCAATTCGGCAAATGGGAAGCCGTCAAGAAAATCGTCATTACGGCGGACGCCTGGAGCATTCCAGCCGGCCACCTGACCCCCACGATGAAGCTCCGCCGCAAGCCCATCCTCAAAATGTACGAGGCAGCCTACGAAGGACTTTATGCGGAATAATTAGGCTAAATGCGCAGCGACGTAGTTGCGAAAGCGCTCTAGAATCGCTTCCATATCTTCCGGCAGAGCGGCTTCAAAACGGAGCCGCTCTCCTTTTTTGGTGGGGTGCTCAAAGCCCAGCATGCGGGCGTGTAAGGCTTGGCGTGGGCAGAGCTCCAGGTTGTTAAGCATGAACTCTTTGAACTTGGGCCAACCGTGTTTGACAGGCATGTCCGTGCCCCCGTAGGTCTCATCAGCAAAAAGCGGGTGCCCGATGTGTTTGAAGTGGGCGCGAATTTGGTGCGTTCGGCCCGTTTCTAGACGGCAGGCCACCAAAGTGGCGAAGCCAAAGCGCTCCTTGACTTCATAGTGCGTCACCGCATGCTTGCCGTACTTCCCGTCCTCAAACACCGCCATAACTTTCCGATCCTTCAGACTGCGTCCAATGTGGCCGGTGATCGTACCGCGGTCTTCTTCGATATTGCCCAGGGCGATTGCGAGGTACTCGCGCTCTGTGGTATGGTCGGCAAACTGCTTGGCGAGGAAGGCCATGGCGTATTCGTTGCGCGCAATGACCAGCAGACCGGACGTATCCTTATCGATGCGGTGTACCAGGCCGGGACGCTCGCTCTTGTCGCCATCGGGCAGCTGCTCAAAGAGGTGCAGCAGTCCATTGATTAAGGTGTCCGAATAGTGCCCATAGCTCGGGTGCACCACCATGCCGGCGGGCTTATTGACAATGACCACATCGCTGTCTTTGTAGACAACATCCAAGTCCAAATCTTGCGCAAAAAGTTCAATCTGCTTCGGTGGTTGAGCCAGGACTAAGGTGACCACATCGCCCGGCTTCACCCGGTAGTTGCTTTTTACAGGCTGTGCATTGACCCGAATCGCTCCCGCCTCCGCCGCCTTCTGGATGCGGTTGCGCGACGTATGCGTCATGAAATTGAACAGGAACTTATCGACCCGAAGCAATTTCTGTCCAGGTTCCGCTTCAAACCGAAAGTGTTCGTAGAGGTCTTCTTCGTCGCCTTCCCAGGCTTCAGCTACATCTCCACGCATCAGTGTTGGACGTTAAAGGTTTGTCGTTCGCCTTGGTCGGACTGGAGCACATAGAGGCCACTGGGCCAGCTGGAGACATCCAAGTACCAGGCCGTACGTGCGTCCAAGGTGGCCATCTTCTGGCCGTAGAGGTTAAAAATCATAGCTGGGCCGCCTAGGGCTGGACCTTGGAGCGAGGTCGAAGCGGGATTGGGATAGAGCAGGATGCCTGCTGTGCGAGGTTCATGCGCTGAACTTAAATCGGCAGGAAGCCCTCGAAAGAAGGGGCGCACCATCAAGGTTCCGGGGAGCAAAGAAGGGTACCAACCGGCATAATCGCCGTAGGCTTTGACGGTGTTCACGCTCAGATCCAGTCCCAGCGTAATGGCGGGACCCGTCGTCTGAATGAAGCCGATGTACACGTCCTTGGGCACATAGAGGCCCGAAGTGTCCAACACATAGTGGCGGAAGGGGTCACCGGCGTAGGGAAGCGCTGGGCTGTAGGCACTGTCTGAAAGGTACAGGACCTCCCCAGGCAATCCTGCCGTATCCACCGCCCAAACCCCCAGCTGGAAGGTCATTCCGGTCCAATCAAAGCCTGCCGGAAGCAACGAAAGATCCACGCCACGAAGGGTATCAGCCTGCAGAAAGTGGAATTTCTGGGCCAGCTGCGGGGCATTTCCTTGGGACACCCCGTAGGCGCGTTCGGCACTGCCGTCGTCCAAGCCGTAGCGCTCCTGAAGGGGCTGCACGATGTACAGACTGTCGTTGGACAGTTCGCCGACGTTTTCGCCGTCAAACCAGCCTGTGAAGGAATACGTTTCTGGACCGCTGAGGGTCAAGCCGGGCTTGGTCAATGCAAAAGGATAGGGGGTGCTAGCGTTGTGGTTGAGGTTGGTCACGACGGGCACGCTGCTTCGGCTGGCCACGGTGGAACCTTGGCTGTCTTTCCAGGTGTACTTGCCCAAATTCAACTGCCATCCGCCTACGGGGGCAGCGCCGTTGCGGCGGTAGGCGGTGTTCAGGCTGTCCTGTTCGAGCACAAAACCGCTGTAGTGCCACCAGGGCAGCTCGGAGTAGCCGTTGAACAGCTGAGCGGGGACGCGCGACCAGGCGGGATCGAAGAGAGCGGTGTCGGAGAGCGTTCGGGCCATGCCGAACTCCAGATAATCCAGCAAGAAATGATCAAAGGCGCCGCCGGGAGACCCGTAGCGCGCGATGCGAAAGCGAACGCCATTTTGGCCATTCAAATGGGCCGGAAGTGCCATAGCCTGCGCATGCCAGCGGCCCGTGTTGGACCCACCGCGGAGGCCCCAGCCATGCTCCCACGCGCTGGTCGAAGGATTCCAAAAATGCACCACCAAGGAATCGGTCGTTTCCGTAGGGTCGCCCAATCCGCCCTGTTGGAGGTAAAAACTGAGCACACCACTGGTCTGCCCCGTCAAATTAAAGTAGGGCGACACCAAGGCGTCCGTTAACGAATCATTGCCCAGTACCCCGGGGCGATACGCCTGACCGTCGACGGCGATACCATCAAAAACCGCGGCACCAATCGATAAAGGATCGACCGACCAGTTGCTCGCAGCCACCACGCCCGAAGAGGTCCAACCGGCGTTCAAACGATGCGAAAACCCGTCCACAAAGGGCGGCAAGAGGGTGTCGGAGGTCTTTTGAAGTAGGGCGACCGGTTGTGCGGCCCCGCTGCGCGGCATGAACCAGGCCTCGGCAGGCTGCTGCGCACGAGCCAGAAAGCTCGCCAAGGTCAAACTGACCGCGAGTGCAAGCGGAGCAAGAGAAAATTTACTGTTCATCGTTGGCTTGAAGGAGGTGTTCCTCACCTATCCAAACGCGCACCACCCCATCTTTATGCGTCACAAAACTTCCTTTCGAATCTTCGGGGAGCTGGAGGTGAACCACCAAATCAGCATTGGAGGTGTCGCCTTCTACCCATTCAATGCGCAATCCGCTGAGCTGCAAAATGGCCTTGGCCTCGCCAAAGCGCATGCCCAAAAGGTTGGGAACCGCGTGCGTGGGAGGTCCGGAGCGCTTGCCGACCACTAAGTCTACCGCGGTGCCCTTGCGGATCTGACTGCCTTCTGCGAGGACGACCCCTCCGGCACTCACTTGGAGGACGAGGCCTTCTGCGAGGTCGGGGACATAGGTGATGCGCCCCACCCGCAAGCCGCGGGAGGTGAGATCTAATTCAGCGCGTTGCAAGGTGCGCTCCACGAGCAAAGGCAGCGCGACTTTCCCGGCGCGGCGGCGGTTAATCGTCAATTGAACGGTGCGGCCGGCTTTGGCAGTTGCACCCGGCATGGGGTACTGGTCGACTACGGTGCCGGGCTCCAATTTTGCAAAATAGAGGCTAGAGTCCATTACTTCCGCCAAGAGCGCCTCCCCTTCCAGCACGGCTTGCGCCTCTTCGATGGTCATGCCCGACAGATCTGGCACGACTGCGACCTCCGAATGGGACGTCACCCCTTTCAAAATCCAGTTGGCGCTCAGGCCTAACAGAATGAAAAACGCCAAGGCCAAGCCCGCATTCAACCAAAAGGTCTTGCTCTTGAGAAATAAAATGAACTTCATCGCCTACAAAAATAGCCATATGGTTTGAGCCACCCGCTATCTTTGACCTATGGCGCTACGAGTTGCAGTGGTTATGGGCGGATATTCCAGCGAACATGGGATTTCCGTGAAGAGTGGTCGGACCGTTTTTGAGGCCCTAGACCGCTCGAAGTACGACGTTTTTGGGCTCACCTTGTCCAAGTCTGGCTGGGAGGCTGTCGATGGGAACGATCAGCCGGTGGGTTTTGATCCGGCCCGAATGGCCATCCTCCACGAAGGCAGCATCCAACCGGTCGAACTCATCTTCAACCTCATCCACGGTCACCCCGGCGAAGATGGCACGCTCGCCATTCAGTGGGAAGCCCTGGGCATTCCCTACACCTCCTGTTCACCGGCCGCCTCTGCCCTCACCTTTCACAAGGCCTGGACCAACGGCGTGATCAGCCGCTTGGGCGTGCCCGTTTCTCCGGCCGTTTGGACCCATGCTGGAGTAGCGCCTGAAAGCCTGCACGAAGCGCTGGAAGTGCTGCAGTTTCCGCTTTTTGTGAAGCCCTGCCGAAGCGGCTCAAGCTATGGCGTGACGCGCATTGAATCCCTCTCTGAGCTGCCCGATGCCCTGACGGCCGCCGCCGCCGAAGACGATGCCATCGTCATTGAACAAGGTGTGAAAGGCATCGAGGTGGGCTGTGGCGTCGCACGTCTTCAGGGCCAAACGCAGACCCTGGGCATCACGGAAATCGTCCCTAAGAAAGCATTCTTTGACTTCGCGGCGAAGTACGAAGGGCTGTCCGAAGAAATCACCCCAGCGCGCATCCCCGCAACGGCAGCCTCCCAGATTGAGGACTTCACGCGCCGCGTCTACGACGGTTTGGGCCTCCGCGGGTTTTGCCGCGCCGACTTCATTCTGCCCGGCGATGGTGGCGCCCCTGTCTTGATTGAAATCAACACCGTGCCCGGCATGAGCGCAGAAAGCATTGTGCCCAAGCAACTCGCCGCCCGAGGCACCTCCCTCCTAGAATTCACTACCTTACTGGCCGAACAAGCGCTTAAAGATGCCCAGAATCGCCCTTTTCCCGGGATCTTTTGATCCCATCACCCTAGGCCACGTCAATATCGTGGAGCGCGCCTTGCCGCTCTTCGACGAAATCATTTTGGCCGTTGGTGAGAATTCCGAAAAGCGCTACCTCTTCCCGCTGGAGCAACGCATGGCTTGGATGCGCGAAACCTTTGCGCATGAGCCCAAAGTCAAGGTGGTCTCCTACAGCGGCCTCACGGTGGACTTTGCCATCGAACAAGGCGCCCATTTTTTACTGCGCGGCTTGCGCAACCCGGCAGACTTTGAATTTGAAAAAGCTATCGCCCAGGCCAACCGCGAGATGAAGCCCGAACTCGAAACCGTCTTCCTCCTTACCAGCGCGCGCTGGGCGTTTATCTCGTCAAGCATCGTGCGCGACGTCATCAAAAACAAGGGGGATTACAGCCGCTTTGTGCCGGCTGCGGTCAAAGTGTAGCCGCTGCGGCGACTTCCTGAATCGTGGCGTAACTGCCCGCTAGGGCCGTTCTCCATTCCGGCTCAGCCACCCAGCGCACCCATTCAATGCCTTCTTCCGTTTGAGGACTCACTTCTGGAGCACCCTCCACCTCCATGGCGTACCAATGGGTGGTTTTCACAAAGCGCTCTCCGTTTTGTTCGTATTCATGCACCGTTTCGGTCAATTTGCGTCCGAGTTTCAAGCCACCTAAACCGCATTCTTCCTCCACCTCGCGCAAAGCGCATTCCTCCATGTTTTCGCCAGATTCCAGTTTTCCTTTCGGTAAGTCCCAGTGGCCCAGGCGGTATATCCATAAAATCTCCCCTCGGCCATTTTTGACCCATCCGCCTGCGGCTGTCAGTGCTTTCATGCTGTACTTTTGCGCTATGGTTACCAATCCAGAAATCGCCAAGCGTTTGGCCGAATTGCTTTTGCAAATTAAGGCTATCGAGCTCCGTCCCCAATCCCCCTTTACCTGGGCCTCCGGAATCAAATCCCCCATCTACTGCGACAACCGCGTAACCTTGTCCCACCCCACGGTTCGGACCTTTTTACGCGAGCAGATGGCCGCTCAAATCAAGGAGCAGCACCCTGCCGTTGAGGTGATTGCTGGCGTTGCGACCGGCGCCATTGCCCTAGCCGCTTTGGTGGCCCAAGAGCTCAACCTACCCATGGTGTACGTGCGTTCGGCCGCCAAAGGCCATGGCCGCCAAAACCTCATCGAAGGCCACCTGGAGAAAGGCGCACGCGTCGTTGTGATTGAAGATTTGGTCTCTACCGGCATGAGTTCCCTACAAGCCGTAGATGCGCTCCGCGAGGCTGGAGCGAATGTGCTCGGCATGGGCGCCATTTTCACCTATGGATTTGAGGATGCCCAGAATGCCTTTGCGGAAAAGGAATGCAAGCTCTTCACGTTGAGCGATTACGCGCATTTGCTCCTAGTGGCAGAACAGCGAAATACCCTAAACAAAGAAGAGGCGGAAACCCTGGCGCTCTGGCGTCAAGATCCAAAGAACTGGGGTCATTAATCGCTTCCTAGCCATTTAACCTGCCCGTGCAGGTACCAGCAAACCGCTTCGGAGTCTTTTCGGATCAGGCCAATTCGGCCAAAATCGTCGATACCCACCGCCTGAGCCAGGAAATCCACCCCGTCCTCATCCGCCCATCGGCCGAGACCGCTATGCATCCAATGCTGCACGAAGGCCTGATGAGCGTCCAAAGACGGCTCCATCCATGAGAATGCCAAGGCCTCTGCCAATGTGTTGCGCAGCGCTGTAAGGTCCAAAGGGCCATCCAAGGCGGCAAATCCCGCGGGGGCTTCCAAGGCATTCACACCGATGCTAAATACCACCCGCTTGCAATTTTCGCCAGACCATTGCGCTTCAGTGAGTATGCCGCCTAGTTTCTTGGTGCCACGGTATAGGTCGTTGGGCCACTTCAGCTGTAGCCGGTCATTGGACAGGGGCTGAAGGGTTCTCAATGCTGCTACAGCCGCCGCCAAGTGACGAGGGAAAACAGCACTCGCCTCGAGAGACCAGCGTGGGCTCACGAGCGTCATTAAAAGGGCCTGACCCGGCATGTCCTGCCAGGATTTTTGCCCTTGGCCCTTGCCTGCGGTTTGGGTATCTGCCGAAATGGCAGTCCATTCGCTTTCCGAACAGTCAGATAGGCGACCCATCGCAAAGGCATGCGTGGAGTCTATCTCATTGAAATGCAAGCGATTGATGTACATTTGACGCAAAATTAGCGAGCAGGGCTTCAAAAAAGCCTGCGACAAAGATCGCAGACTTTGACCATGGCACCCTTGTTGCAGTTTATCCCACCTATTTTTACAGGCTATTGGCCTACTCTGAATGAAAAACTCTTTCCCCCCCATTGTCCTCGAAGCGCTTGAAGGCATCTCTGATGTAAAAGGTGAAAACACTGTCGTCTTGGACCTTCGCCATCTGGACAACGCGGTATGTGACTACTTCGTCATCACCGAAGCGCAATCCTCCACCCAAGTCTCTGCCCTCTCGGGTTCCGTGGAAAAGCGCTTGCGGGAGCAATGCGACGAACGTCCCTGGCACATCGAAGGCAGCCAAGAGTCCGAGTGGATTTTGATGGACTATGTGCACGTGGTGGTTCACATTTTTCAGCGCGAAGCCCGAACCTTCTACGACATTGAAGGGTTGTGGGGAGACGCCACCTACACTGCTATTCCTAGCTGAACCGATCGTACATGAGCCAAGAAAAATCGTCCAAAAAGAAAAACCCCACGCCCAAGTTCAACTTGAGCTGGATTTACATTGCCGTCTTCGTCGGCCTGCTGGGTCTGCAGTTTGCATCTTCCAATTACAGCGCTGCCGCCCGCGACTCCAATTTTAACGACCTCGCCGCCAAGCTCCTCAAGGGCCACGTGGAAAAGGTCAAGGTGGTCAACAAAAAAGAAGTCTACGTCTACATCCAGCCAGATACATTGGCAGCCAAAGAGGACTACAAGGACTTGGCCACTTCAGGCTTCAACGACGCCGCCAATCCCGGCCCGCATTTCCACTTTGAGATGCCCGCGGACATTTTTGACCAAAACTTGGAGCGCTTCTACACCCAGCACCCCGCATGGCTGGAGGCCAAAGGCGCCATCAATGTGGAGTACAAGGACGAGCCCAACTACTGGACAGAAATCCTTTCGTGGATTCTTCCCTTCGCGCTGATTGCTGTTTTCTGGTTCTTCATGATGCGCCGAATGGGCGGCGGCGGTGCCGGCGGTCCTGGCGGTCAAATCTTCAACATCGGCAAGTCCCGTGCACAAGTGTTTGACGCAGACTCCGAAGTGCGTGTGACCTTCAAGAACGTCGCGGGCATGGAAGGCGCCAAGGACGAGGTCCTCGAAGTAGTCGACTTCCTGAAGAACCCCAAGAAGTACACCAACCTGGGCGGTAAAATTCCCAAAGGGGTGCTCCTTAGCGGCCCTCCTGGAACGGGTAAGACCCTGCTCGCCAAAGCGGTAGCTGGCGAAGCCAAGGTTCCCTTCTTCTCGCTGAGCGGTTCCGACTTCGTGGAGATGTTTGTTGGCGTGGGCGCCAGCCGCGTGCGCGACCTCTTCAAACAAGCCAAAGAAAAATCGCCCGCCATCATCTTCATCGACGAGATCGACGCCATCGGCCGCGCCCGCGGCAAGAATGCCTTTAGCGGCGGCAACGACGAGCGCGAAAACACGCTGAACCAGCTCCTGACGGAGATGGACGGATTTGGCACCAACGAGCACGTTATCGTCATGGCGGCCACCAACCGCGCTGACATTTTGGACCGCGCGCTCATGCGTGCCGGCCGCTTTGACCGCGTCATTTACGTGGACTTGCCTGAATTCAACGAGCGCAAAGAAATCTTCGAAGTCCACCTCAAGCCCCTCAAATTGGGCAAAGACGTCGATGTCGAATTCTTGGCCCGCCAAACCCCAGGTTTCTCAGGTGCTGACATTGCCAACGTCTGCAACGAGGCGGCCTTGGTCGCCGCTCGAAAGAATAAAGAGGCGGTGGAAAAGCAGGACTTTTTGGATGCCGTAGACCGCATCGTCGGCGGCTTGGAGAAGAAAAACAAGATCATCACGCCCGAAGAGAAGAAGGTGATTGCCTACCACGAAGCAGGCCATGCCACGGTCAGCTGGCTCTTGGAGCACGCTTCGCCGCTGGTGAAGGTGACCATCGTGCCTCGCGGTCGTTCCTTGGGCGCGGCCTGGTACTTGCCAGAAGAGCGCCAGCTCAACTCAACGGCCCAAATGCTCGACGAAATGTGCGCCACCATGGGCGGCCGCGCCGCCGAGGAGGTGATGTTTGGCCGCATTACGACAGGCGCTTTGAGTGATTTGGAAAAAGTGACCAAGCAAGCACGCGCCATGGTGACGATTTACGGTCTCAACGAGAAGCTCGGCAACATCACGTACTATGATTCAAGCGGCCAGAACGAATACCAGTTCGACAAGCCCTACAGCGAGAAAACTGCCCAGCTGATAGACGAAGAAATTTCGGCCATCATCGAAGGACAATACGAGCGTGCCAAGCAGATTCTGCGCGACAACCGCGACAAGCTTTCGGCCCTGGCGGAGGAATTGCTCAAGCACGAGGTGATCTTCAAAGAGAATTTGGAAACCATCTTCGGCAAGCGTCCATGGCTCACGGCAGAAGAAAAAGTACAAGCTGCACTGGAAGAAAAAAACCGCGAAACGGCTGCTGCTGAAGCTCCCTCTACGGAGGAAGCTGAAGTCACCCCAGCCGCTGGCGCCACCTCCGAGGCTCCTGCTGCAGAGGGCGTTGAAAAATCTACCGAAGAGAATACAACGGAAGACCAAGGAAACGCGTAAGATTCACTAATTTTCCGGGGAATTTCAGCAGTATGGCCGGTCTCTTCGGAAAATTTATGGCAATCCTCAGTGGGGCCCCGGAACACAGCGTTTCGGAGTCTAAAGAGGGTACGGGCAAATACATTGCACAGCAAGACGATCCCGTCGATTTAACCTTTGTCAAGAAGTTTACGGACGGCGGTGGCTACTTCATGTACTGTGGAAGCCAAGAAGAAGTGGTTCAGAACCTCCGCGGAGCTGCAGCAGAATGCCAGCAATCCGCCTTCTTTGTCCCCGAAAAGGCCCTGACACCCTGGTTTGAAGCCGCGGGCTTGACCGTGACTTCCGACTGCACGGAGAGCACCCAGGCCATGGCCTCAAGCTGCCATGCCGCCATTGCTCAGACCGGTGGTATTATGATATCCGACTTACAAACGCAGGGTCTCAAATTTGCCCAGTTGCCCGGAATACATTTGGTGTTTGCCCGTGTCTCCCAAGTCGTCAACAGTTTGTCCGACGGTATGGCCGCTATCAACAAGTCCCACCGCGAGCAGCGCCCCCGGGCCATTATTACGCTCAAGGGAAAATTGGATGAAAGCGTCATGCAAGCCAAAGTCGACCCTAACAAGGGCCGCCAAGTCTACTTCTTCCTCATGGAGGACGTGTTATTCCCCGAAAACGCATGATGCAGCGCAGCCTCTGGGGCGCCGTGTACGCCCTGGCAATCTTCTGGATCTGCAATGGCCGACCCTGGTCGCCTTTTCTCTTGGCCCTCCCCCTACTTGGGGTTGCCTGGGAAATCCTCCAAATGGAGCGATTGAGCGCCCCGCAAAAACTCGCAGGCTTTGGATACGCCGGACTAGCGGGCTGGTCCACTTGGAGCCTCATCGATACCTGGGGCGAAACGGCCGGCTTCATTCTCTTTTCCATTTTTTTGCTGATTTGGATCAGCGACTCCATGGCCTATGTTGGCGGACGCTTGCTGGGCCGAACCCCCTTTGCCCCTACGCTCTCTCCCAAGAAAACATGGGAAGGCGCTATTTCAGGCGGTTTGTTTACGCTTTTGCTGGGCGCCGCCTACTTGGTTAAAATGGATGGCCCCATTTCCAGCTTCACGCAACCCGAGACATGGCCCCGCTATGCCTGGCTCCTCCCCTTGGTCATCACCCTGACGGCGCCCGTGGGCGATCTGATTGGCTCCAAGTTTAAACGCTTAGCCGAGGTGAAGGACTCGGGTGTTTTCCTGCCGGGCCACGGCGGGTTCCTAGACCGTTTTGACAGTTTTCTCCTGAGCGTCATCGTTGTGGCGCTCCTTCAATCCATGATCCTTGTCGCATGATACACCGCGAAGGTTACCAGTCTCTTTTTGTCGCCCTTCTGGTATTGGGCATTCCCTACATCGCATTGGACCAGTGGGTCCAAATCGAATGGCTGACCCAGGCGTACTTGGTGCTGGCATTAGTTCTTTATGTTCTAGTCCTCCAGTTCTTCCGCAATCCCCCGCGTACGACTGTCGCCCAGCCTGGCGATGTCATTGCACCGGTGGATGGCAATGTGGTTTTGATTGAAGAAGTACATGAATCTGAATGCTTCAAGGACCAGCGCAAGATGATCTCCATCTTCATGTCGCCCTTGAATGTGCACGTGAACCGCGTCCCTGTCTCTGGAAAGGTGACCTACGCCAAATACCACCCCGGGAAGTACCTCGTGGCTTGGCACCCCAAAAGCTCCACGGAAAACGAACGAAGCACCGTAGTCGTCGACCACCCCAGTACGGGTCCTGTGCTCTTCCGCCAAATTGCGGGTGCCCTAGCGCGCCGCATTTGCCTCTACAGCCAGCCGGGACAAGAGTACAAGGCGGGCGATGAATTCGGCTTTATCAAGTTTGGTTCACGCATGGACATTTACTTGCCCTTGGACGCTGAAATCATCACGAAGATTGGCGACAAGCCCAAGGGGGGTGAAACCCTTATCGCGCGCATTCCCGCTCGCAACTAAGCAGAAAAAGCGATTACTGGACTTCCTTCGCCCAATCGTAGGCGACTTGGAAGACTTCGTCGGGGCTGATGTGGGAATTGTCCAGGATTCGGGCATCCTCCGCTTGCAGCAGCGGCGAGTCTAGACGGCCCTGATCCTGTGCGTCGCGCTGGAGCAGATTGCCTTTTACTTCGGCCAGTGTCACCGTATCATCGCCCTTGGCGCGAAGTTCTTCTAAACGGCGCGCCGCTCGAATATCCGCATCTGCCGTCATGAAAATCTTCAGCTCTGCATGGGGGAAGACGACCGTGCCAATGTCTCGCCCGTCCATCACCAAACTTTGGCCTTGTCCCATGCGTTGCTGCTGGGCCACCAATTGACGTCGCACAGCCGGAATGGAGGAAACGCGAGACACAATGCGGTTGACTTCCATCGTTCGGATGTCAGCTTCCACCACTTCGCCATTGAGGACCGCCAGATTTTCCCCTTCCGGACCGCGTTGAAAATCCAATGAAATCGTCGGCAAGTGATTGACCAAAGCCGCTTCATCGAGGTAGCCATCCTGCACCCAGCCCTGCCGAATGGCCACTAGCGCTACCATGCGGTACATCGCCCCCGTGTCCACGTAGATAAAGTGCAGCGCCTGCGCCAAACGCTTGGCAACTGTGCTCTTCCCTGTGGAAGAAAATCCGTCGATGGCAATGATCATAAGCTTAGAGGCGTCGTATCAGGGTGAATTGGTTCAGTCGGCCCGCAACATGGTACACGGCCGATCCGTATTGGTAGGCCATTTTTGCGGTCTGCAAACTTAGCCCAAAACTCAGACCTGGATTGCTGCGCCGGGTTGGCAAACGCATTTCCATTTGGCGCCGAACGTCGTAGCCAACCTGGACAAAAATTCGGCCGCCCAATTGCGCCTCTACACTCGGATGGACATGGCGCAAGGCATTGTTCCAGACTGAAATCTCTTGTACCGTAATCTCGCCCGACAAGGGATCTTTCGTGACCAACTGTGGATCGAGGTAACGCAGATCCCAGCGCTGTACATTCGTATAGGTCAAGTTCCACCGGAAAGGTGCGTGCTTCAATTTCTGGGAAACTGTGACCTGCACATCGAAAGGCAAGGCCTCGCGCTCCGCCGCAAAGTATTCGATGCTGCGTCCTGCATTTTTGACCACGATGCCCAACGAGGTGCGTCCCGAATCCACGGTCCACAGCAATCCCGCATCCAGGGCCAACGCCTGGGCCGTGTAGGGACCATAGGTAAGCATGGCGAGCTTGGTGCCCAGTCCTGCCGTAAAGCCCTTCCAGTGGGCGGCGGCCGCCACACGTGGCGTCACTTCTTGAGCGCGGAAGGTGCCCAGCAGTTCGCCTGCGGCGTCGCGCTCTTCCAGAAAGCCGGTTTGGAGGTAGTCCACCCCCACCGCTGCGGTCCAGGAGGGCGCCGACCAGCCATGCAAGCCGCGTTGCGCATCCCATTGGGCGAGGGGCGCTTCGGGGCGCTCTGCCCCTGCAGGAAGTGGAAGGCCATAGCTCAAACCTCCCACACGCAAACCGCCCAAAGAGGCTTGGGAAGTAAGTGCGATTTGGCCCCGGTGTTCCCTGCGCAACAAGGCTGGATTGAAGGCCGAAAAACTCACATCCCCGGGATGCGCCAAGGCATCCCAGCCCAAGCCCACGAGACGGGCAGAACCGCCCTGACTCAGCGAGGAAAAAGACGCGTAACTCGCCGGCTGCGCAACGGCAGCGACGGTAGCACAAAACGCCCAAAGCGCAAAGAAGCGTCGAATCACACCTTGAAATTAGGCCTTCGCACGCAAATCCTTGGCATCCTTGACCTTTTGAGGGGTCACGGCCAGCGCGATGACCTCGGCCATTTCGGTCACATAGTCGATTTTTAGGCCCTTGAGGTAGCGTGCGGGAATTTCATCGATGTCCTTGCGGTTGTCCGCACAGAGCAGAATGTGGGTGATGCCCGAGCGCTTCGCGGCCAAAATCTTTTCGCGAATCCCGCCGACCGGCAGCACTTTGCCACGCAGCGTAATCTCACCGCTTAAGGCCAAGGCCTTCTTAACCTTGCGCTGCGTAAACAGCGACGTCAAAGCGGTCAACAACGCAATACCGGCGGAAGGCCCGTCCTTGGGGATGGCGCCTTCAGGCACGTGGATGTGCACGTCCCACTTGGTGAAGAGCTCGGGCGACAGGCCGTAGGCGGCCGCGTTGGCCTTGAGGTAGGCCATGGCAATGGTGGCGGACTCTTTCATGACATCCCCCAAATTCCCGGTGATGTTCAATTTGCCCGCCCCGGGGGCGATGGTCGTTTCAATGAAGAGAATGTCACCGCCTACCGGAGTCCAGGCAAGGCCCGTAACCACGCCGGCTACTTCGTTGCCCTGGTAGCGATCGCGGTCAAAGCGGGGCGTACCCAACCAGGTCTCCAAGGTCTCCTGAGCGAGGTCCGCCGAAAAATCTTCGCCTTCCGCAGAAGCCAGAGCGGCTTTACGCGCCAACTTGGCCATGAGGCGGTCGAGCGTTCGAACGCCGGACTCGCGCGTGTGGCGGTCAATGACGTAGGTCAGCTGCGCCTTGGTCAAGCTCAAGGCGTCCTTGCCCAAGCCATGCTCCTCCAACTGCTTGGGGAGCAAGTACTTCTTGGCGATTTGCTCCTTTTCCTCCACCGTGTAGCCATTGACTTCTATGAGCTCCATGCGGTCGCGCAAGGCGGGTTGCACGGCGGCAATGTTGTTGGCTGTAGCGATAAAAAGGACCTTGGAGAGGTCGTAGCCCATCTCCAAGAAATTGTCGTAAAACGTCTTGTTCTGCTCGGGATCCAGTACTTCGAGCAAGGCGCTGGAGGGATCCCCCTGCAGGCCCATGCCGAGTTTATCAATTTCGTCGAGGACAAAGACGGGGTTGGACGTGCCTGCCTTTTTTAAGAGCTGCAAGATGCGCCCCGGCATGGCGCCGATGTAGGTTTTTCGGTGGCCGCGAATTTCGGATTCGTCGCGCAGGCCGCCGAGGGACATTCGGACGTATTCACGGCCCAAAGCCTCCGCTACCGACTTGCCCAGCGAGGTCTTACCAACCCCGGGAGGCCCGTAGAGACAGAGGATGGGGCTCTTCATATCGCCCTTAAGCTGCAAGACCGCCAAGTGCTCGAGCAAGCGCTCCTTCACCTTTTCCAAACCAAAGTGGTCGCGATCGAGGATGCGGCGCGCTTTCGGAAGCTTGATGGGCTCCGTGGAGACGTTGTCCCAGGGCAAATCCAGCATGAGTTCCAAATAGTTGCGCTGAATGCCGTAGTCGGGCACTTGCGGATTCATGCGTTGAAGGCGCTGAAGCTCCTTTTTGAACTGCTCCGCGGCTTCAGCGGACCAGGCTTTCTTGGCAGCGCGCTCCCGCATGGCCTCCAGCTCCGCCTCGTTGCTTACCCCACCGAGCTCTTCTTGGATGGTCTTCATCTGCTGCTGCAGGAAGTACTCGCGTTGCTGCTGGTCAAATTCGGTCCGAACGCGGTTCGCAATGTCGTTCTTCACCTCGAGCAAATGCTTCTCGTAGCTCAAATGCTTGAGCACGGCATTGGTGCGCTTCTTGAGGTCTTCTTCCTCCAAAATGGCCTGCTTCTTCTCCACGTCCAAGCTCATGTTGCTGGCAATGAAGTGAATCAGGAAGGTGTCCGATTCAATGTTCTTCACGGCGATCTGCGCCTCCGTGGGGATGTTGGGCGAATCTTGGATGATGTCCAAGGCCATTTCCCGAATGTGCTGAATCAAGGCTTTAAACTCGGTGTCCTCGGGCAATTTTTCGTCCGAAAGGTATTCCACCTTCGCTCGCAAGTAGGGTTCCGTTGACGTCACCTCCACGATGCGGAAGCGGCGCTTGCCCTGCAAAATGGCGGTAATGTTGCCATCGGGCATGCGGAAGGACTTCACCATCTGCACGAGGGTGCCTACCCGGTGCAGGTCTTCCGCCCCTGGTTCCTCGGTGTCCGGATTTTTCTGGGCTACAACCCCAAAGAGCTTTTTCCCCTTCTGAGCGTCCTGCACCAGCTTGATGCTCTTATCGCGGCCCGCCGTAATGGGCGAAACCACGCCGGGGAACTGCACGGTGTTGCGCAGGGGCAACAGGGCAATGTCCTCGAGCAGATCGCTTTCGGGGATGCTATTGTCTTCCTCGTTGGTGATGAGGGGAATGAAGTCGGTGTCCTCCGAGAGGAGCGAGAATGAAGGCCTTTCCATGGTGGGTCTTATTCGGCAAGAGCCGTGCCACCCCGGAATTCTGCCGTTTGGTCAAAAATGGCTGACAAGATGTCCGATTCCACGGCATCTAAGGCGATACCGCGGCGCTCCATCACCCGCGCAGCCGTGGCAAGCGCTTTGGGCAAGGTGTATTCCATGGTGCCTTGCGGCCCTCCCCAGGTGAAGTCCGCCACAAAATTGCGTGGGAATCCCGCGCCATAGATGTTGCAATTCACGCCCACCACCGTGCCCGTATTGAACATGGTGTTGATGCCGCATTTGCTGTGGTCGCCCATGATGAGGCCACAAAACTGCATGCCGGTGCGCTCAAAGCGCTTAGTGACGTAGGACCAGCGCTTGACCTCGTCGTAGTTGTTCTTCAAATTGGAGTTGTTGCTGTCCGCCCCAATATTGCACCACTGGCCCAGCACGGCGTTGCCCAAGAAACCGTCGTGGCCCTTGTTGCTGTAGCCCCAAATCACGGCGTTGTTCACCTCGCCGCCCACCTTGGAATGGGGGCCGATGGTGGTGGGGCCGTAGATCTTACTGCCCAATTTGAGCTGGCTGTGTTCGCCTAGGGCCAATCCGCCTCGAACGATGCTGCCCTCCATGATTTCGGAATCAGCGGCCAAGTAAATGGGACCCGTCGTGGCGTTCAGAATGGAGGCTTCCACCTTGGCCCCGGGTTCTAGGAAAATGCGGTCGCCGAGCACCGTGTTGGTGCTAGAAATGGGTTGGGAGCTTCGGCCGGCGGTGAGCAAGTCGTAGTCTGCTTCGAGCTCGCGACCGTTCCACGCAAAGATCTGTTCGGGGTACTGCAGCAGGTGGTAGTCACCCGTGTAGGCCACGGCCGCATCGCCGTTTCGGTGGGCGAGCCACTGATCGCCGGCCACCAGCTTTTGGCCCGGCAGCAAGGCGTGCACCGCGGCTAGCAATTCTGCGTTGGGCAGCAAGCCCCCACGGAGGTGCAGGTCGCCCGGCTGTTCTGGGAACTTCGCCTGCAGATGCGGCTGGGTAGAAAAAGAAAAAGTGGTCGACGCCAAACGGCGTGACCACTTTTCAGCTATCGTTAAAATGCCAATCCGCAAATCCGCGACTGGACGCGTCCAGGTGAGCGGTTTAAGCGTAGCAAATTCGGGTCCGTCGTGGAAAACCAAGTCCATGACCCGAAGTTAGGCCAATTACTTGGAGAACTTGGCGTAGCGGTTGCGGAACTTGTCCACACGACCTGCCGTATCCAGCAATTTCTGCTTGCCCGTGTAGAATGGGTGAGAATAGGAAGAAACTTCCATCTTCACCAAGGGGTATTCCTTGCCGTCTACCTCCAACATTTCTTTCGTAGAAGCGCAGCTGCGGATGAGGGTTACATCGCCCGTGCTCATATCTTTGAAAGCACAAATGCGGTAGTTGCTGGGGTGAATTTCGTTTTTCATCGCTTGTAGTTTTTTAAACCGAGATTTGGCCCGGCTTCCGTTTTAGCGGGGGGCAAAGGTACTGAATGAATTGAAAACAAAACACATTTTTCTTCTCGGCGTTGCGAGCCTCTTGGGGATCGCACTTGGCACGTCTTCGTGCAAGCCCAATGAATTCGTCACCGACCAGGGCGTCGCCTTGCGCTTTTCACAGGATACGGTGTACTTGGATACGGTGTTTAGCACCGTGGGAAGTAGCACGCGTTCGGTCCGAATCATCAACCCCAGCGCCGAAAATATCTCCATCGACCGCATCAGCCTGGGCAAGGGCGCCGACAGTCCTTTTCGCTTCAACATCGACGGACAACCCGGCCCCCTGGTCGAGGATGTCTTTTTGCCCGC
>JALQUY010000179.1 GCA_023260615.1 Schleiferiaceae bacterium | reverse complement strand
GAAGAGGACTTGCTTCGGCTGGGTATGCGCTAGAAACGACCGGACGGCTTTGGGGCGGTCCAAGGGGGCAAAGGCAAAATACGCGTGTTCCCGTTGTGCGATTTCCGCGCCAGATGTTGAAAAGAACGTAAGGAGCACCCGCAAGCCCTCTTGCTCCGCCAATGCCAGAAGGGGCTTCGCCATGAAGTATTCCCCCAGGGAAGCCGCATGTATCCATAGATCAAACGGGCCCTCGGGCAAGACCTGCTGGCGACGAACGGACAGCATGGCTCGGGCCTTTCGATGCCCCTCCGCAGCGGCGCCTCGAAGGGCTCCCACGTAGAGCGCTCCGGGTAGGGCCTTCATCAGTAGTAGTAACGGATAGCGGATTTTTCTTGAAGCATGGGGAGCACCCAGGTGGTCCGAATTCCCCAGCCCATATCCCATTTGGGTTCTTTTTGGTAGCCGCCCAAGGTGAAGGAATAGCCGCGAACGGCTTCGGTCCATCCTTGAAACGCCACTAAGCTCACTTGAAAATGGGGTGCCACGCGGCCCAAATGCATAAAGCCAATCTCCTCCGAGAGGTAGGGTCCGCGCTTGAGCTCGTCTAGGCCCAGCGTGTAGGGTTCGGACAGCATGGGGACACCTCCGCTGCTCATGAAAGCCATCTTGTGTTGCATGATGCCGCCGTGCAGCTTCCAGTACCAGGTGCTTTTGGCGGAACCTGATTCGGTCAAGGCATAGCGTTGCCCTACATGCGCACCGAGTTGCCAGCCGCGCATTTCCACGCGTAAATTCCCGTAGCTCCCGTCGTTGGCGAGGATTTCGCCTTCAGGGGTCAGGAGAAAATTCACCACGGAGGCCAAATCCTTCACCTGGCTGCTATAGAGGGCACCCGCATCGATTCCAAAGAGCGTCTTGCCATTGAGTAGGCTGTAGCTGGTTTGAACGTCGAGCAATCCGCCGTAGCGACGGCTCCAAAAGCCGCTGGGCTGGTAGCCCCCCAAACCCACCTGAATCAGGCCACCGCGCTGGTCCGCGACAGTGGTAGGGACAGGGGTCGAACGGCGGGGACGCACCACCGTAGTGCTCTGAGCCTGGAGGGATCCAGCCCAAAGACCAAGAAAGGCGATGCATACCAAGGATAAATTGCGCATGTTGCGAAGGTAGAACGCAGAATCCATCCGTGGATTGCGTAGGAAAAGGGGTATTTTTGTGGGAAAGCGACTCCACACCTAGTATGTCCACTCCCTCAAAGCCTTCACAGCCTATTCCCATGGTGGATTTGGCGGGTCAATACGCCAAGATTCAGCCCGAACTCGACGCGGCCCTTTTGGCGGCCGTTCGGGGGGGTGCCTACATTCAAGGCCCCGAAGTCAAGGCCTTTGCGCAGGAGCTGTCGGACTACCTCGGCGGGGCGCATGTCATCCCTTGTGCCAATGGCACGGATGCGTTGCAACTCGCTCTGATGGCCCTGGACCTAAAGCCTGGGGACGAGGTGATTACGGCCACCTTTACCTATGTAGCTACGGCGGAGGTAATTGCGCTGCTGGGGTTGACGCCGGTGCTGGTGGACGTTCGGCCGGATACCTTCTCCTTGGATTTGGAGCAGGTTCGGGCGGCTATAGGACCGAAGACCAAAGCCATCGTTCCGGTCCACCTCTACGGACAAGCGGCCGACATGGAAGATCTGCTCGCGCTTGCCATGCAGCAT
>JALQUY010000178.1 GCA_023260615.1 Schleiferiaceae bacterium | reverse complement strand
TGAGGATGACATGCAGCCCATCTACCGCCATTCGTACACGGCGAAAGTCTATGTCTATGATTTGGCGAGCAACGCAACCACTTTGGTCAGCCCCGAAGCCATCCAGAACCCCGTCCTCAACCCCGACGGCGACCGCATCGCATGGGTGCACGACAACAACGTCTACTACCGCTCTTTGTCCGGCAGCACCCAAACCCGCGTCACCTCCGACGGCGTGAAGAACGCCATCATCAACGGCGCTCCCGACTGGGTCTACGAAGAGGAATTTGGCTTTCACGTGGCCCTTTCCTGGTCTCCCGACGGCCGCTACTTGGCCTACTACCGCTTTGACGAGCGCGGCGTGACCGAATTCAGCATGGACATGTATGGCAGCGAACTCTACCCCGAGCCCTACGTCTTCAAATACCCCAAGGCCGGTGAAGCCAACTCCATCGTCACTATATGGGTCTACGACACCCAAACCGGAAAAACCGCCGAAGCCACCCAAGGCCAAACCTACGAGTACGTTCCCCGCACCCACTGGTCGCCCAAAAACGAACTCTACCTCTCCCTGCTGAACCGCCACCAAGACAGCCTCCGCTTGGTGTCTTACGTGCCCAGCACCGCCAAGGCCAAGCAAGTCTTCTTGGAAACCGACCCCGCCTACACGGATGCGGATCACAGCCTCACCTTTTTGAAGGACGGCCGCTTTGTGTGGATGTCTGACCGTTCCGGCTACAACCACGTCTACCTGGTCGACCCCGTTAAGAACAAGGTTTCCGCGCTTACGTCTGGCGCCTTTGAGGTGACCGAACTCTACGGCGTCGACGAAGCCAACGGCCACATCTACTACCAGGCTGCGGACGTTTCCCCCGCCAACCGCACGGTGTACCGCGCTTCCCTGAAAGGTGGCAAGCCCAAAGCCTTGAGCAGCACCGATGGCTGGAATGGCGCCACGTTTAGCACCACCTACGCCAACTACATCCTCAACCATTCAGATGCCAACACCCCCGCGCGCATCAGTTTGCACGATAGCAAGGGCAAGGAAATTCGGGTCTTGGAAGACAATGCCGAACTGGTCGAGCGCATGAAGGACTATACCCTCTCGCCCAAGACCTTCTTCACCCTCGAGGCCACCAACGGCCAGCGCTTGCCCGCCTGGGAGATCAAGCCGACCAACTTTGACGCCAGCAAAAAGTACCCCGTCCTGATGTTCCTCTACGGCGGCCCTGGCAGCCAGCAAGTCACCAACAACTTTGGCGGCCGGGATTACTTCTGGTACCAAATGCTTGCCAACGAAGGCTACTGGATCGTCTGTGTCGACAACCGCGGAACCGGCGGCCAAGGGCGCGACTTCACCAAGTGCACCTACCTGCAGTTGGGCAAGTACGAAACGGAAGACCAAATCGCCGCTGCCAAGGCCCTCGCCCTTCGCCCCAACGTGGACGGCAGCCGCATCGGCATCTGGGGCTGGAGCTACGGCGGTTTCATGGCTGCCCATTGTATCACGCAAGGTGCGGACGTCTTCAAAGCCGCCATCTCCGTCGCTCCCGTGACCAACTGGCGCTTCTACGACAACATCTACACCGAGCGCTACATGCGCACCCCCGCCGAAAATGCCGAGGGCTACGACGCCAATTCGCCCCTGAGCCACGCCAGTAAACTAAAAGGCCACTACCTGCTCATCCATGGCACGGGCGACGACAACGTGCATGTCCAAAACAGCATGCGCT
>JALQUY010000177.1 GCA_023260615.1 Schleiferiaceae bacterium | reverse complement strand
CCAAGAAGCCCTCCCCCTCGCCGGCATCATCTACAAGTCTAGCTTTCAGAAGGATAACCGCAGTAGCGTCGACTACTACATGGGTCCCGGCATGGACGAAGGCCTCAAAATCCTTCAGGAAATAAAAGAGCAGTTCGGCTTCCCGCTGCTCACGGACATTCACTACCCCGATCAGGTCGCTCCCGTGGCGGACGTCGTGGACATTCTCCAAATTCCCGCCTACCTCTGCATGCAGACGACCTTGGTGGTTGAGGCGGCTAAAACGGGCCGAATCATCAACCTCAAGCACGGTCAATTCCTCGCGCCCGAAAACATGGCCAAAGTCACCGCCAAAGTCGAGTCCACCGGCAATCGCCAAATTGTTCTGACCGAACGCGGCTACACCTTCGGCTACAACGACCTCGTCGTCGACCCCCGCGCCTTCTTCGAAATGAAGAAAACCGGCTACCCCGTCGTCTTCGATGCCACGCATTCCATCCGCAAATACGGCATCCCCTCCTCCGATCCCACTGGAGGCGCCCGCCAGTACCTCGAAACCCTCACCCGCGCCGCCGTCGCCACCGGCATTGACGGCCTCTTCCTTGAGGCCCACCCTTGCCCCTCCGAGGCCCTCTGCGACGCCGCCAGCCAGCTCGAACTCACCGAGCTCAAAACCTTCGTCGAACGCATGCTCGTCCTCCACGCCGCCGCACAATCCATCTAACCCGCCCACCCCATGAAACCTCGCCCCTTCACCCTCTTGGTCACCAGCGCGAAGGTTTCATTTTGGATCAGCCTGACGCCCGTTGTCTGGATCCTGGCAACGCTCACACGTTTACAAATATTTACAGAAGTCCCGGACTATTTGCTCGAGGACACCGGCATGATTTACATCCTCGGCTCCCTCTTCCTCACGGCCATCCTCACCACGGTCATCGCAATCACGCTCGAAGTCCCTTCCTGGATCCGCCTCAGCCTCCTCCTTTCCACCCTTCTCTTCAGCATCCCCTTCCTTTGGGGGACCATGCTCCCCATCATCGGCGCCCTCATCATGCTCGCGCTCAGCGCATACGTCCTGTTCTATTGGACCAAATCCCCCATGCCTTTATAGCCGCAACCTAGGAGCCCACTCTTAAAGTTGATTTTATGTACATTCAACTCGAAATGAAAAGAGCTCGAATTTCGCGACCCGACTGGATTGTGATTATGCTCTTAGCCTGTTTGGGCGCAAAAGCTCAAGTGCTAGAGCGATTGAACGTGGGAATTACCGTGAAAAACGACTTCATTTCGCCAGTGGTTTCGTATCAATTTCAAGATCGTTCAGCGCTTGAATTCACTCTTCCCTTTAATTTTAAGCTAACACCTGGCACTTGGGTGGAGGAGCCCGGTTTGCAGTCATTTTATGGGGCGATTAAATATGTCAATCCATGGTCTATTGGCGCTCAAACCCTTGACATTTATCCCATGTTGATCGCTTTGAATTCAAATGTATACGGCCCAAACGGACTTTCGGATCCACTCGCTTTAGGTCTTGGAATAGGGAAATCATTCCGCTCGCGAGGATGGTCCATCCGTCCCGAATTAGAACTTTCATTCGTCCGCGAATGGTTCCTACCGTCAGCAGGGGCACCTATTGAACACTATTACACAACCTGGCCATCCATCGGAATCACGATCAAGCATTGAATCCCAGCATTCAGAAACAAACAAGCCGCAAGAAAAACTCCTGCGGCTTTTTTATTTACATCCCCCACTAACGCGCAATCATTCCCGCCCTCTAGCTCCCTAGCCCTCTAGCCACCTAGCGCGAGGGCAAAGCCCGAACACCCCAGCACTTCAACCCTTC
>JALQUY010000176.1 GCA_023260615.1 Schleiferiaceae bacterium | reverse complement strand
CCCCCGCGGGGGAGACAGAGCGCAACGTAAGGCGGTCTTCCTGAACGGAGCCCACAGCCTCCCAGTGCATTCGGCTCAGCGACCCCGAAGCTCCGTGCAAGTGGTGGGGTCCGTCGTTTGCCTCGAGTTGAATGTCTGTCCCCGGCCATTGCCCTTGGGCTATTCGGCCCGCATGAGGCCCCACAATGGCGCCATAAAACGGGGGATAGGGATGCGTCATGCTCTGAACGTAGTCGGCCTCGGTAGGCAGTCCCAAAACGACATCTCGCAGCTCAGCTCCAATAGGCACGCGCAAGCGTTGCAGCACGGCGCCGTAGCTCAAAACATGGCACTCCAAACCGGAGGCAGTGCGAAGGATCCAAGGGGTAGGGCTGGGCATGGGTCGAGTTCTGTCCCCCTAAGGTAGGCCGTCCAAAGGGCTTTCTAGCCTACCTTGTAGGACCTTTGTGTACCTTTTACACTACCCATCCTATGCGCCGGCTCCTACCCATCCTATGCGTGGTTCTCCATGCTTTGCCCTTGAAGGCCCATTTTCCCACGGCCCTTTCCGACAGTGCCAAGGCCGAACATCCGATCTACATTCGGGGCCAATTCACAACCACGGATAAGGGCATCAGTTTGTTCCCGGCATTTAGTTTGGGTCGACCTGCGACCATGCTGGAAATGAAAATAGGCGGGCGCTTTCACGTAGATCCTGAGCTGCGCTACGCCACGGATGGAACGCCTTGGTCCTACATCGCCTGGATGCGGTACGAATGGTTGAATTCCTCCACCTTCAATCTGCGGGTGGGCGGCCATGCGTCGGTGCTCTTTTCGAAAAAAGAAATCACGTGGCCCTCCGGAACGGTCGAGGAGCGTATTCTGGGCAACCGATTCCTCGCGGCGGAGATTGCCCCCACGTGGAAATTTGGCTCTAGAGCGTCTGCCGGCTTGTACTATTTGCATTCGCGCGGGTTGGATCCCGGCTCCATTTCCTTTGCGCATTTTGCCGTGGCGCATGGGCGTTTGGCCGGTATGAAGATGGGCAAGAAGGCGACGTTGGAATTTCGGCCTCAAGTGTACTACCTCCAGATGGATCAGAACTGGGGAATTTATGCATGTGGAACGGTCCAAATGGACTTCAGAAACAGCCCCTGGGCCCTGCAAACCATCCTCAACCAACCGCTCGTTTCGCACATCCCCAACGGCAACACCTTCCTGTACAATTTTAGCCTGCTCTACAAATTCAACCAGGAATACCTGCCCTACCGTCCGATCATCGCGATTTGAATCGCCTCCAAGCACCCAAACATTAATTCGAAGCCTCGCTGCGCTCGGCGGACCTGAGGGGGGAGGCTTTACTAGGCAAGTCTTCCCGCTACGCGGCATGGGCTTTTTCTATTCCCCCTTTCGCTCATGCGCGCATGGCTTGATGGAAATAAAAAAAGCCCAGGTCGTTGACCTGGGCTTGTCTAGTAGACATTCTGGAGAATAGGTCGAATGTAAATCGAATAGATGAACCAGATCAGGTTGAGTGAATTATTGCCCGGTAAGGCCCTGAAATGGCCTGAATTTTTTGTTCGGAATATTCCGAACACACGTTTGGAATCACGTGTAATTCCAGAATCCCAATGTTTTCGGTATCTTCACAAATAGGGAATACTAAAGATGTTTACGACTGTTAATCAGAGGGTCGCTGGTTCGAGCCCAGCAGGAGGAGCACTGAAAATGAAGCACTTACGTCAACCGATGTAGGTGCTTTTTTCAATTCTAGCACACAATCTAGCACACAAATTCCGTCCAAAACGCCCGCAACTCTACCTGAACAGTGGTTAGTCGGATGCTGAAG
>JALQUY010000175.1 GCA_023260615.1 Schleiferiaceae bacterium | reverse complement strand
ACCACGGTATTGTCGCGTAAGATTGCCGAATTGGGCATCTACCCTGCGGTAGACCCCTTGGATTCTACCTCGCGCATTTTGACCCCCGAAGTAGTAGGTAAAGAGCACTACGACTGTGCCCAGAACGTAAAAATGATCCTCCAGCGCTACAAAGAGCTCCAGGACATCATCGCCATCTTGGGTATGGAAGAATTGTCTGAAGAAGATAAGATGGTCGTTCACCGCGCACGCCGCGTTCAGCGCTTCTTGTCTCAGCCTTTCCACGTAGCTGAGCAGTTCACGGGCATCCCCGGTGTCTTCGTTGACATTCAGGAGACCATCAAAGGATTCAACATGATCATGGACGGTGAATTGGACAAGTACCCCGAGTCTGCCTTCAACTTGAAGGGAAGCATCGAGGAGGCCATCGCCGCTGGTGAGAAAATGTTGGCAGAAGCCTAATCATGGCCCTACGCGTAGACATCCTCACTCCCGAGAAATCCCTCTTCCAGGGAGAAGCCACCGCGGTCCAGTTTCCTGGAACCGAAGGCCTCTTCCAAGTGTTGACGGACCACGCTCCTATCATGGCTTCCCTCGCACAGGGCAGCATCGTGATTGACGGAGCTTCTGGCCGCACCACCGTAGACATTCAGGGTGGTGTTGTAGAAGTCTCCAACAACGTTGTATCTGTTTTAGCGCGCTAATCGCGCTGCGGTATCTTTATGCCCGGCCCTCCCAAGGGGTCGGGCTTTTTTTTACATAGTATGCGCACTTCCATCTACGCCTTCTTTTGCTTCTTCCTGAGCCTTTCGGCTTGGGCACAGTCCGAAGTGGAAAACATTTCCAAGATAACCGATACCATCTCCTTCGATCAAGGAGTTGTGCTGGTGGACCCTGTCTTCATTTATGGGGCGCTCGACCGCGAGCTTGGCCACAAGGTGGAGAAGCGCGGTGTAGCCGGGACGACAGAAAATGCCAGCGATGCCCTGGAACAGCGCTTTGCCTCAGTAGATATTCGAAGCCGAGGTCTGAACGATGTGCAATCCGACATTTCGGTGCGCGGTTCCACCTTTGACCAGGTCCTCATTTTAGTGAACGGCATCCCCTATTCCGATCCCCAAACCGGCCACCACAGCATGAACTTGCCCGTTCCCATAGAAGCCATTCGTAAAGTTTCTGTGCTGCCCAGTGGCGGTTCCTACCGGTTTGGGCCCTTTGCCTTTGCAGGCGTGGTCAATATTGAAACCTGGATGCCCAAAGGACGTCCCGGCTATGCCCATGCCGGGATCGGACAGTACGGCTACCAGCGGGGAGCAGCCGGCATGTATTTGGGCAACGTCGCCGGTACGGATATTGGCTTCGATATGGACTACAAGGCGGCAGATGGCGCCTTCGTCAACACGGATTTCAGTCAGCTCCAAACGTATTTGCGAAGCCGAACGAATTTAGCCGGGGGCAAAGTCCTGCATGGCCACCTTGGCATGGTCACCAAGGGATTTGGCGCACAAAATTTCTACTCATTCAATTTTCCCGAACAGTACGAGGCCATAGCTGGCTACTCGGCTGCCGTGGAGCTGGAAGCCTACCCATGGAATGCAAAAGCCTATACGCGTCAGCACAGCGACCACTTTGAACTGTTCCGCGAGGACCAAGGCTACTACCAACGCTTTGAGAATGGACAGTTCATGCGCACGACGGACTCCAGCTGGGCGCCTTCATGGTACACCGAACACAACAACCACCGCACGCGCACCCTCGGAGGTGAGGTCCTATACACCGTCAATACATACCGTCGAACCTTTATCGGCGCCGATGTTCGCCACGACGGCATTGTTAGTTCCGTCCTAGGCACGGACCTCCTGAGCCCCATTCCCGCTCCCGATAACCGCTCCTACTACACCCGCGGGGACGCCCGAAACAATGCTGG
>JALQUY010000174.1 GCA_023260615.1 Schleiferiaceae bacterium | reverse complement strand
CTGGAAGCACACTACATCAAGTTGCTAAAGTCAGCCATTACCAAAGAACTCGGTCCAGATGCGCGGCTGGTCTACTCCATTGTTATGGACCAAGACACTGCCCACCTGGAAGTCAATAAAGTCGACATTCCCAGCGCAAACCGCGGCCCCATTGAGAACCCACAGGTTTCTCTTCCCGCACGCATCGGAGGCGACGAGGGCATTCGCAACCCCTTTGTTATTCCCGGACTGAAGAAAGTAAACATTGAGAGCCAGTTGAACCCCAACTACTCCTTTGAGAACTTTATTGAGGGCGACTGCAACCGTTTGGCGCGTTCTGCGGGCTACGCGGTAGCGCAGAAACCCGGTGGCACCTCCTTCAATCCCCTGTTGATCTACGGAGGCGTTGGGTTGGGAAAAACGCATTTGGCCCATGCCATTGGCATTGAAATCAAGGACCGCTTCCCTGAAAAGACCGTCCTCTATGTTTCTGCGGAACGCTTTACGCAGCAGTTCATTGATGCCATCCGCAACAACACAAAGAACGACTTTGTCCACTTCTACCAGCTGATTGACGTCCTCATTATGGACGATGTGCAGTCGTTCAGCGGCAAGGAGAAAACGCAGGACGTCTTCTTTGAGATATTTAACCACCTCCACCAGCAGGGCAAGCAAGTCATTTTGACGTCAGATCGCGCCCCTGTGGACCTTCAAGGCATGGAGCAGCGCTTGCTCTCCCGTTTCAAGTGGGGCTTGTCGGCCGATTTGCAACGTCCGGATTTGGAGACGCGTATTGCCATTTTGCGCCAGAAGCTCTACGCGGACGGCATTGAGATGCCCGCGGATGTGGTGGAGTACTTGGCCTACAGCATCACCAGCAACGTGCGTGAATTAGAAGGCGCTCTGATTTCCTTGCTAGCTCAGTCTTCCTTGAACCGCAAGAAGATCACGGTGGACTTGGCCAAGCAAATGATTGACAAGTTTGTCAAGAACACCACGCGCGAACTGAGTGTCGATTTCATTCAAAAAGTGGTTTGCGATTACTTTGACATGCCCATGGAATTGCTCAAGAGCAAGACCCGCAAGCGGGAGATTGTCCAGGCGCGTCAATTGACCATGTACTTCTCTAAGCAATTGACGAAGAACAGCTTAGCTGCCATTGGCGCCCAGTGTGGAAACAAGGACCACGCCACGGTATTGCATGCATGCCGGACCGTCAGCAACTTGGCTGAAACAGATAAACGCTTCCGCACGTATGTGGAAGACATCAAAAAGAAGTTGACCTTGGTGGGATGAGTCCCCGGTCTGTTCTCTTCGTCTGTCTAGGTAATATTTGCCGGTCCCCGGTTGCTGAAGGCGTATTCAAAGCGGCTTTAGTGCAGCGCTTTGGCGCTTCCGAAGCAGCTCGCTGGAAGGTTGACTCTGCCGGAACCTCCGGATACCACACAGGCGAAGAGCCCGATCCTCGTTCTCAAGCCTCTGCCCGACTGCACGGCGTGGACATTTCTATGCAGCGTTCACGGCCCTTTTCTGCGGCTGATTTTGAGGACTTTGACCACATTTTGGTCATGGACAGCTCCAACCACGTAAACGTCCTTGCGCTTACGGAAGATCCCGCTGCGCGTGCAAAGGTCGCCTTAATGCTGGACGCTTCTTTTCCAGAACAGAATAAGCCCGTACCAGACCCCTACTACGGGGGCGAGCACGGTTTTGAGCAGGTGTATCAACTCTTGGCGCAAGCCTCGGAAGATTGGCTGGATCGATGGGCTTAGGCAAACTGCACCTCCTACCCGTTCCTTTGGCAGTGGGGAATCCCGAACGCGTGTTTCCTCCCGAAGTCTGCGCCCAAGCGAGCCAACTACGCCATTGGATCGTAGAAACCCCAAAGGCCGCTCGCGCCCACCTCAAGGTGTTGGCCCCGGGTGTCCCAGTGGCTGAACACCACATTCAGGAACTGGACAAACATGCCCCCGAAAAGAACGG
>JALQUY010000173.1 GCA_023260615.1 Schleiferiaceae bacterium | reverse complement strand
ACACGCCAGCCCCACGACCTCCAACGCCAATACCCGCCATGTAGAGGGTATCGCTGGGGGCCGTGTAGCCTTTGCCTAAGACAAAACGAGGAACAATAGTGAAGGCGCCTGCTGTGAGAGCCGATTTCTTGATAAAGTCGCGACGGTTCATAGGGTTTAGTTTGTGTCCCTATAAGGTAGCGAAAAGAAATACTTGGGCTACGCCCTCGCGCCCTCGCGCTAGAGGGCTAGGGAGCCAGAGGGCTAGAGAGCTAAGAGGCCGTTGGGCAGACCCCAACAAACCAACGAACGTTCAAACCAACAAAAAAACGCTTTAACCCTTTTACCCTTTAACCCTTAGACTATACCTACTCCACCGTAACCGACTTCGCCAAGTTGCGAGGTTGGTCCACGTTGCAGCCGCGCAAAACGGCTACGTGGTAGCTGAGGAGCTGCAAGGGCACCGTAGTCAAAAGCGGGCTCAAGCAGTCCAGGGTGTCCGGAATTTCGATGATGGCATCGGAAAGAGCGCGCACTTCGGTATCGCCTTCGCCGGTGATGGAAAGCACGCGGCCTTTGCGCGCCTTCACCTCTTGGACGTTGGAAACGAGCTTCTCGTACATGTCGCCTTTGGGGGCCACAATGATGATGGGCATTTGCTCATCGATCAAGGCGATGGGGCCGTGCTTCATCTCGGCGGCAGGGTAGCCTTCCGCGTGGATGTAGCTGATTTCCTTCAACTTGAGGGCACCTTCAAGAGCGACGGGGAAGTTGTAGCCACGGCCCAAAAAGAGCGCATTCGTGGAGTCCACCATGTCGACAGAGAGTTCCTTGATCTTGGCATCTAGGCCAAGCATAGATTCAATCTTCCCGGGGATGGTATCGAGCTCTTGGGCAATTTGGGCGCAGCGTTCGGCCGATAGGTGGCCCTTGGCACGACCGATGTACAACGCCATCAAGGTCAAAACCGTGACCTGAGCCGTGAAGGCCTTGGTGGAGGCGACGCCAATTTCGGGTCCGGCGTGGGTGTAAGCGCCAGCATGCGTCTCACGGGCAATGGATGAACCCACCACGTTGCACACGCCAAAGACAGTGGCACCCGCCTGCTTGGCCATTTTGATGGCGGCTAGGGTGTCCGCCGTCTCACCGGATTGCGAAATCGCGATGACGACATCTTTGTGGGTGATAACGGGGTTGCGGTAGCGGAATTCGGAGGCGTATTCAACTTCGACGGGAATTCGGGCCAAATCTTCCAGGAGGTATTCGCCCACCAAGCCGGCGTGCCACGAGGTGCCACAGCCGATGATGAGGATGCGCTGCGCGTCGAGCAAAGACTCAGAAATCGCGTCCAAACCCGCCATTTTTACGACGCCCGTCTTGAGGTCGATGCGGCCGCGAACGGTGTCGCGAATGCTCTTAGGCTGCTCAAAAATTTCTTTCAGCATGAAGTGCTCGAAGCCCCCCTTTTCGATGCTGTCCAAATCCAACTTCAATTGGTGAATCGTAGCGTCGACAGGAAGGTCAGAGGCAATTTCACGCACTTGAACGCCTTGACGGCTTAGAACGGCCATTTCGCCATCTTCCAGATAGATCACTTTCTTGGTACTGTCCAGGAAAGGAGTGGCGTCTGAGCCTACGAAGTACTCGTTGTTGCCCAAGCCGACGACCAGCGGAGAGCCCAAACGGGCGACGACCATGTGACCGGGCTCATCCTTCGACAAAACGGCGATAGCGTAGGCGCCTACCACTTCGTTGAGGGCCATTCGGACCGCCTGATCGAGCGAAACGCCCTCCAAGTCTTGGATGTATTCGATAAAGTTGACGAGCACTTCCGTGTCCGTATCACTTTTGAAGCTGTACCCTTTGCTCGCCAAAAGCTCTTTAAGGGCCGCAAAGTTTTCAATGATGCCATTGTGAACCATGACCAAACGCCCAGACATGGATGCATGGGGATGCGAATTGGGGTCGTTGGGTTCACCGTGCGTTGCCCAGCGGGTATGACCAATGCCCATCGTAGCCGAGGGAGCCTTACC
>JALQUY010000172.1 GCA_023260615.1 Schleiferiaceae bacterium | reverse complement strand
TGTTTCGGCGCTCACGGGGGTGTGTGTGGCCGACCGTGCAGCTGGTCGTGAGCGCCACCGTGTTGCGGTTATTGGCGATGGTTCGATGACCGGTGGACAGAGTTTTGAGGCGTTGAACCACTTGGGCAGTTTGGGCCACGATGCGCTGGTGATTTTGAACGACAACGACGGTAGTATAGACCCAACGATGGGAGCCTTGCACGCCAATGGAACCTATGGGGAGTATGTACGCAGTTTGGGATGGTCCTACACGTTTGTGGAAGAGGGCAATGATGTAGTTGCATTGGTGGAAGCCATCAGAGAACAGCTTAGCCAGGATGGACCAAAGATCTTGCACATTCGTACGAAGCGCCCTGATTTTAGCGCCCCAAAGTCGTACAAGCCTGGAACTACCTTTCAGTGGTGGGCTGCCGAGGCCATGCGCGACATTCTGACCAGAAATAAAGACATTCAAGTCTTGAGTCCCGCAATGTTTGCCGGCAGTGGTTTTGGACCATTGCGCGAAGATTTCGGGGGCCAATTCCTCGATACGGGCATCAACGAAGCCCATGCCGTGACCACAGCAGCAGGTATTGCTGCGGCGGGCGGTCGTCCTTGGGTACATATATATAGCACGTTCTTGCAGCGCGCCTATGACCAAATCGTCCACGATGTCGTCCTCCAGGGGCTGCCGGTGGTGTTTTTGGTCGACCGTGCAGGTTTGGTCGGTGCCGATGGGCCGACCCACCACGGGGTGTTTGACCAAGGCTTATTGATGGATTTGCCCGGAGTGGTGGTGTGGAACCCGAGGAATGGGGAGGCCCTTAGAGGCATGCTCCAGGAGGTTGCGCTCAATCCTCCTTCAGGACCTCTTTTCATTCGTTACCCAAAAGCGAGAACGGAAGGGGAGCATCGAGCGAATTTTGCGCCGTACGAGTGGTTGTCTAAAGCGGATTCCAAAGTGCTTTGGGTGAGCACAGGTGCAATTTCAGATTTGATGAAAAACGAAGGAAATCACCTCCATTTGGCTCAAGTTTGGCCATTTTCCGATGATTTTGGCCAAATTTTGTCCAATTTTGACGAAATCCACGTGTTCGAAGAATCCACTGGTTTGGGTGGTTTAGGGGGTGGTATTGCTGCCTTGGTGGAGGATGTGGTGCCCAGACCAAAATTGGTCCTTCATAAACTTCCTCCCACCTTTATTGAACACGGACCCCGTCTTTCGTTGTTAAAGGAGCATGGATTTGATCCGTTCCTTTAATCTATGCCTATGAAATACTTCCTTGTGATGATGCTTGCCGCCAACGCTTTGGTGGCGCAAACACGAACCATTCCTGCGGAAATTGAGATTGACTTTACCGTTAGAGAGTTTGGTTTGAGCAAGGTCGAGGGTTGGTTCTACAGCGACGGAACGCCTGCTGAGGCTACATTTGAAGGGGATATGCTCGTGGCTTTTGAGGGTTGTGTGGCGGCCAATTCTTTCGCCACTGGCGTCGCCGCCCGAGACCGTAATGTGGTCAACAAGGAGGAATTCTTGGATGCTGAAAAGTATCCAACGATTTGTTTCACAGCGGATAAAATTGAGTTTGTGGGCAAAATTGGACCCAAAACTACCTACGACATGCGCGGAGACCTTACCTTGCGAGGAGAAACGCATCCCATAGAAGTTCGCGTCGTCCAAAAAAGTTCGAAGGAGCTGGAGGCGATCTTCACCATCGACCGTACTCAATGGTCTGTGGGAACAGGGCCCGCCGCCCTAGTCATCAGCGACAATGTCGATTTGGTGGCGAAAATCAACCTAAACTGAATGAATGAAATTCACTGATTTTAACCTTAACGATACCATACTCGATGCCTTGTTCTACATGAACTTTGAAGAGGCGACCGAGATTCAAGATAAAGCCATTCCGACCATTTTAGCCGGCAAAGACCTCATCGGTTGTGCCCAAACAGGGACGGGAAAAACGGCTGCTTTCGTACTGCCAACACTCAACCAGATTGCCGATGCCCCAAGCGATGGGGTACAAGTGTTGATTCTATGT
>JALQUY010000171.1 GCA_023260615.1 Schleiferiaceae bacterium | reverse complement strand
CTCACCGAAGTCGTCGTCAAGGATATCGTGGCAAGCGGCATTCTGCCCGAAGGCGCCCTCCAGCTGGTCAGCGGCAAGGGCCACGGCATCCTAGACGCCGTCGAACGTGGCGATACCGTCACCTTCACGGGCTCGGCAGCCACGGGCATGCGCCTGAAGGCCCAGCCGCATTTCTTGGAGCGCGGCGTCGCCTTCAACTTAGAGGCGGATTCGCTGAATGCCATGGTGCTCGGCGAGGATGCCGCTCCGGGCACGCCCGAGTTTGACATCTTCATCAAGGAGGCCGCCAAAGAAATTACGATCAAAGCGGGCCAAAAATGTACCGCCGTTCGACGGGTCGTGGTGCCGGCCGACCACTTGGATGCGGTCCAGGCGGCGTTGGCGGGGCGCCTCGCTACCACGGCCTACGGGGACCCTTCCGTGGAGGGAGTTCGCATGGGCTCGCTGGCCACCCAGCTGCAGGTAGAGCGCGTTCGCTCCTCGGTGGAAGCGCTTGCTGCAGAGAATGAAATCGTCTTTGGCCGCCTGGATGGACAGGGCGAAGCCAAAGCCTCCGACCCTTTGGCGGGGGCCTTTTTTGCCCCGGTGCTCTTCCGCAACGAGGACCCCTTTGGCAAGCAAAGTGCCCACCAGATTGAGGCCTTTGGCCCGGTTTCCACGCTGATGCCTTACCGATCGCTGCAGGAGGCTGCGGAGATTGTGGCCTTGGGCCGCGGCTCGTTGGTCACCAGCTTTGTGTCGGCAGACCGCGATGCGGCGCGCGCCTTCACCTTGGAGGCCGCCTACAGCAATGGCCGAATTCACCTCTTGGACGCCTCCAGCGCCAAAGAATCTACCGGCCACGGCTCGCCCATGCCCCTGCTCACCCATGGCGGTCCCGGCCGCGCCGGCGACGGCGAAGAAATGGGCGGCATGCGCGGCGTGATGCATTATTTGCAGCGCGTGGCACTCCAAGGCCACCCCAACACCTTAACGGCTGTCACCGGGCGCTTTACGCCTGGAGCGGACCGCCCAGAGGCCGAGCCCCACTTGTTCCGCCAGCATTTTGAGGACCTGCGCATTGGCGATACGGTCACGACGGCGAAGCATTTGGTCACCTTGCAAGACATTGAGGACTTTGCCGAACTCAGCGGCGACAAGTTCTACGCGCACATGGATGAAAACAGCTTGGAGGGCACCATCTTCACCGGACGGGTGGCCCACGGCTACTTCATTTTGAGCCGCGCTGCGGGCCTCTTCGTAGACCCCCCAAAAGGCCCTGTTTTGCTGAACTACGGCTTGGAATCCTGCCGCTTTACCAAACCCGTCTATCCGGGCACGGAAATTGGGGTCCAATTGACGGTACAGGAGAAAATCGACCAGGAAAAACGCAGCCCCGAGGACATCGCGAAGGGCATCGTGAAGTACTACGTGGAGGTCACCGACGACACCCAAGAAGTTGTGGCGGTGGCAACCATCCTGACCATGGTTAAAAAGCGCAACCAGGCATGAGTTTTATCCAAGACGGTCTTCCACTAACCCCCGGCAACTACGCCGTGCTGTTCTTGTCCGAACGCCCCACCGACCCCGAAGGCTACGCGGACATGGACCAACGCACCATGGCAGCGGTGGAAGCGATGGAAGGCTACTTGGGCTACGAGCTTGTGCGAAACGGCGAAGACGCCATCTTTATTTCCTACTGGAAGGACAAGGCGGCGGTCGACGCGTGGCGGACAGAGGCCTTGCACCGCGAGGCCAAAGTGCAGGGCCGCGCGCATTGGTACCACGCGTACCGAAGCGTGGTCTGCCCCATTGAAGAAACCAGTCATTTTAGACGATGAGTACCGATTTTACCCTAGAAGGCGGCGTTCAGGTGACACGCGCCAACGGCATTGCCCACATTGAGTTCCAGCACCCGCAGAGCAACTCGCTGCCGAGCCGCGTGCTCGCCGCGTTGGCACAGGCCATTACCGACGAAGGATCCCATCCTGACAGCCGGGTCATCGTTTTGCGAAGCGCCGGCGACCGCGTTTTCTGTGGAGGCGCCAGCTTTGACGAACTCGCGACGATTCGGAC
>JALQUY010000170.1 GCA_023260615.1 Schleiferiaceae bacterium | reverse complement strand
AGTCGATTTATGAAGGAGTGTAGGTTTATCTTGCTGAAAATAAATGAATTACACCCACATTTTTAATTGTTTAACCATAAGATCAATTTAAGTAACAAACGAAGTTTACAATTACTTAATGCTGGAAAATTATAAGAAAATGCATACCTTGGCCCAGATTAAAAAAAGCATCGTTATTTTCGATAAAGCCTTGTTTTACAAGGGAATAAAATATAATAATCCGCTATTTAAAATAGTTGCATTACAATGAGAGCATTGTTTTGGAGCTGAAGGAAGAAAATAATCGATTTTTACCACATGAATTGGTACGCCGTACATACGAGACCACATTGCGAATTTAAAGCCCAAGCGTATTACAGCGGGCTCGGGCTCGACAGTTATGTGCCCAGCGTTCCCAAAAAGGGCCTCGCCCGAGCCCGCAAACCTTCCGACCGCAAACCTGTGGTCTCTGGATATGTGTTTGTGGCTATGGACACCCTCGATTTCGAACAAATCAATTTGAACCCCCACACTAAATCCATCGTCAGGCGCTTCGGCAAACCAGCCGTGATTCACCAGGCGGAGATTCAATTGATGCAACAATACCTCGGAGAGCGCAAATACGCCCTCTCTTCCCAAGGAAATCTACTGGCTATGGACTTTACCCCTGGCCAATCCGTATTTATCCAATCCGGCGTCCTCCAAGGAAAATCCGGATCGGTCATCGAAGTGCGCAACGGAAACTTATACCTGTTTTTGGAGGCCCTCCAAATTCAGGTGGTCGTTTCCTTAGAAAATCAGGAGGTGGTGGCGGCCTAGCGGCCGCACCCACCCCCACCCGAGCGCTCCGCGCTCGACCCGTCATAGGTCTCTGAGGGGCCACATTTTCCAGTCTTTTGGTCGTGCACCAAGAGGCGAAGCCGTGTCCTAAAACACCCACGGAATTTCATAACTTAGCCGCATTAAATCTAAGACATACATGCAACCCAGCACCTTGATTCAAAAAGCCCAACAAATCCTCACCGCCTTGGCATTGACCCTGACCCTAGCCATCAGCGCTCAGGACCTCAGCCAGTTCGACAAACTCTCGGACGAACAGCTTAAAGGCTATCTGAAACAATACGAACAGCAAGGCCTCTCCGAGTCCGAACTCATCATGATGGCCAAGGCACGCGGCGCCTCTGAGGCCGACATCGCCAAATTCCGCCAGCGCATCGAAGGCCTTAAAGGCACCAAAGCTCCCAAAGGCCAAGGTGTAGGCGTAGCCGCCCAAACCTCGATGTTTGGCATCGTCCCTGATTCGACAAACACTCAACCACAAAAACAAAAAAAAGCCCCCTCCTACATCTTCGGAGCCTCCTTTTTTGACCAGGCCCAATCCAACCTAGCCCCCAATCTACAACTGGCCACCCCTGAGCGCTACCAGCTCGGACCTGGAGACCAAATCTCCATCGCTCTTTGGGGCGCCGCGGCCAATGTCTACCAAGAAACCATTTCCTCCAGCGGAAACATCGTCATCGACGGGGTAGGTCCCATTGGACTTTCCGGAAAAACCGTAGCCCAAGCGCGCACCACATTAAAAGCCCAACTCTCCGCCATCTATGAAGGACTGGGCGACCAATTCAAAAACTCCGCCCAAGAAGTCAACCTAGACCTCAGCCTCACCAAAGCCCGTTCGATCGTGATCAACATCGTGGGCCAGGTTGAAAAACCAGGTACCTACACCCTCAGCGGATACACCACCCCCCTAAACGCTTTGTATGCCGCAGGTGGCATCAGCGAAGTGGGGTCCTACAGAAACATCCAAGTCCTCCGGGCCAATAAGGTCGTGGGCACCATCGACCTCTACCAATACTTTGTCAAAGGTCTTGAAACCAACATCACCCTCAGAGATCAAGACATCCTACTGGTGCCCTATGTAGGCGCTCAAGTCACCGCCGTAGGCGGACTCAAACAACCCGGCATCTTCGAGCTCAAATCCGGAGAAACCCTAGCCGACCTACTTCAATACACCGGCGGCTTCACCCCCGACGCCTATGCGGGCTCCGTATCCGTCGCCCGCTACGACGGCACCCAAGTAGCCACCGAGCGCGTGACTGCCCAAGACTACAAAAAAACCGCCCTATCCACCGGAGCACT
>JALQUY010000016.1 GCA_023260615.1 Schleiferiaceae bacterium | reverse complement strand
AGGGCCGAATAGGCACCCAAAAGCAGCTGCTGACCGGTCTGGCCCTTGGCGTAGAAGGTGCGGCTCACCTGCACTCCACCAAAAGAGCGGTTGTCCAACAGGCCGCCGTAATCGCGGGCAAAGGGAACCCCTTGAGCGACACACTGGTCGATGATGCTGGCAGATACTTCGGCCAAACGGTAGACGTTGGCTTCGCGGCTGCGGTAGTCACCGCCTTTAACCGTGTCGTAGAAGAGGCGGAAGGTAGAATCTCCGTCGTTCTGGTAGTTTTTTGCGGCGTTGATGCCCCCTTGAGCAGCGATAGAGTGCGCGCGGCGAGGCGAATCTTGGAAGCAAAAAGCTTTGACGTTGTACCCTAATTCGGCTAAAGAGGCAGCGGCAGAAGCGCCGGCAAGGCCCGTACCTACGACGATAACGTCAATGCGGCGCTTGTTGGCGGGAGAAACCAAGGGAATCTTGGCCTTGTGCGTCGTCCATTTATCGGCTAAGGCGCCTTCGGGAATGTGAGCGTTTAATGACATAGCGCGTGGTATCAGATCAATTCAAGAGAATGTAGAGGGGGATGCTCGCAAAGGTGGCGGGGACCAAAACGGCAAAGCCGTAGCCCAAGGCTTTGATGAGCGGCGTGTAGCGGGGATGCGACCAGCCCATGGTTTGGAAGGCGCTGGCAAAGCCGTGCCACAGGTGGAAGCCCAGGCCGAGCATGCAGAGCACGTAAAAGAGGCTGTACCAAAGGCTTTCAAAGGCACCTACCGTCAAGGTGTACAGATCCTTGTTGCCGGCGGCGTCCATGCGGTCCTCCCAGGGGCCAAAGTGCATTTCAAACCAGAAGCTCTTCATGTGCACCAAAATGAACAAGAGGGTCAAGATGCCCAGGAGGGCCATGTTGCGCGAAGACCAGTTGGCGTTGGCGGCACCGTTGTAGGCCTTGTAGCCTTGGGGGCGGGCCTTTTTATTTTGGTAGGCGAGGACCATGCCGTCGATGCTGTGGAGCAGGATACTGCCATAGAGCAAGTAGCTCACGGCTTTGATCAACGGGAAGGTGGTCATAAAATGCGCATAGGCATTAAAGGCTTCTTGGTTGCCGGTGAGCAAGGGCAGATTGCCAAGCAAGTGGATCACCAAAAAGGAGCACAGAAAGAGGCCGGTCAAAGCCATCCAATATTTGCGTGCAAGGGAGGTTCCGAAGAGACCGCGTGACGTAGCCATACAGAGTAAAATCTAGATTGCCACAAAAGTAGGGGTGAATCGCTGCGCTGCAAAGGCTTGGCGCGCCGATTCGGGCAAAAGCGATTACCTTCGCTGACTATGAGATATCTCCCTTTGAATTCGGCCCTTTTCGTGAAGAACCGCGCTCGATTTGCGGCCACCCTTGCGCCCAAATCGCTGGCTATTTTTCATTCCAACGATATTTATCCCACCAGTGCAGATGGCACCTTGCCGTTTAAGCAGGCTTCCGACATTTTCTGGATGAGTGGGGTAGACCAAGAAGAATCCGTGCTGGTAGTTTTCCCGGATGCCCCCAAGCCGGAACATAAAGAGGTGCTTTTCTTGCGCGAAACCAATGCCCACATCGCGGTGTGGGAAGGGGCTAAGCTGGACAAGGAGCAGGCCTTTGCAGTTAGCGGCATCAAGACGGTGTACTGGCTTCAGGATTGGGACCGCGTGATGAAGGAACTCATGAGCCAAACGGAGCATGTCTACCTGGTTACCGAGGAGCATTTGCGCCGAAACAACCCCGTTGAAACCCGCACCATGCGCCTGAACAAGGCCCTCAAAGAAGCGTACCCGCACCACAGCTACAAGCGTTCGGCACCGGCCCTCAACGCTTTGCGTGCCGTGAAAACAGAGGAAGAAGTGGAGGTCATGCAGATCGCTGCGGACGTGACGGCAGCCGGCTACGACCGCATTTTGCGCTTTTTGAAGCCCGGCGTGACGGAGTACGATTTGGAGGCTGAATTCATGCACGAATTCCTGCGCAAACGCTCGCGCGGCTTTGCCTACACGCCCATCATTGGCAGCGGCGCCAACGCCTGCGTGTTGCACTACATCGAGAACAACATGCCCTGCAACGATGGGGACTTGGTTCTCTTTGATGTCGGCGCCGAATACGGCAACTACGCCTGCGACGTCACGCGTTGTTTCCCGGTGAACGGCACCTTTACGCCCCGCCAACGCGAGGTCTACGAGGCCGTGCTCCGCGTGGAAAAGGCCGCTATTGAACTGCTTCGCCCGGGCGCCATTTTGGCCGAATACCACGTCCAAGTGGGCGAGCTTATGACCAAGGAGCTCATCGGACTGGGCCTCATCACCCAAGCCGATGTGGACGCGCAGGATCCCGCTTGGCCCGCCTATAAAAAGTACTTTATGCACGGCACCAGCCACTATTTGGGCGTGGACGTGCACGACTACGGTTTGTGGGACGGAAGCCCCATGCAGGAAGGCATGGTATTCACCTGCGAGCCTGGCATTTACATCCCAGAGGAAGGCTTGGGGATTCGGATTGAGGACGACATTGTCATCACGAAGGAAGGCCACATCAATTTGACCAAAGCCATCCCCAAAGAAGTGGACGAGATCGAAGCCATCATGGCCGGTCGTGCGTAAGCCCGACCTGTTCCAAACGCTATCCGTTTTAACCCGTTTATGAAGCGCCTCCTTCGCGGAATTTTCTATGCCTTTGGGCCTCGAGCGCGCCGCGTGGTGCGTCGCCTGGCCTATGCGCCCGTGGATTTGCTCCTCGTGCTTCGCCATGGAGGGCGCCCCACGTACAACGGCCTTCCCTTGCCCTTGCCGGGCGAGATTTTCACCGGAGGTGGGGACTTCCTGGAAAACGGTTTGATTTTCAAAACGCATTTTCAAAAGCTTGGGGCACTGAAGCCTCAGGAATCTGTGCTGGATATTGGCAGCGGACTGGGCCGAATGGCCATTCCCCTCACCGATTTCTTGGAGGCCCCAGCCGAATACCACGGCTTTGACGTCGTGGCCTCGGCGGTGGCGGATTGCCAGCAGCGCATTTCCTCGCGCTTTCCGCACTTTCACTTTACGCATGTGTCCTTGGTGAACGACCTCTACACGCTGGAAGGAGCTTCGGCCGACCGCTTCACCTTTCCCTATGCGGACGACCAGTTTGACTTTGCGTGGGCGACGTCGGTTTTCACGCACATGGAGCGCACCGAAGTCCAAAACTACCTGCGCGAAGCGCGCCGCGTGCTCAAGCCCGGCGGGCGCTTTTTGGCCACCTTTTTCTTGACCGACGAAGAGGCGCTTTCCTGTGCCAAGGGCGGAGCCTACGAATTTTCCGTGCAGCGCGGCGAAGATTGGTACATGAGCGCAGAAGTCAAGGGCGCCAATGTGGGCTTCACGCCCGAAAATGTGCAGCGCTGGGCCGAGGAAGCGGGCTGGTCGGAAGCGCGCATCTACGTCGGCCGCTGGTCGGGACGCTCGGGCGAGACCACCGATTTTCAAGACATCGTCGTCTTTTCGTGAACGCCTAAACCGGTGCCGTGCCTACCTTCGGGGGTATGGAACTGAATTTGGTTGGAAAGCGCGCGCTGGTCGCGGGCTCGACGCAGGGCATCGGCAAGGCCGTCGCCAAATTGTTGGCTGCACACGGCGCCCATGTGGTGCTTTTGGCCCGCAACCGTGAAAAACTGGAGCATACGCTGACAGAATTGGACCGCCGCCACGGGCAAGGTCACTCCTACCTCATTGCAGACTACAACGAACCTGAAACGGTGGAAGCGGCATTGGAGGAATACCTCGAGGAAGGGCACCCCATTCACATTTTGGTGAACAACACGGGTGGACCCGCCGCGGGCCCCATTGTGGACGCTACGCCGGAGGCCTTTTATTCGGCCTTCACCAACCATTTGATCAACAACCACCGCTTGGTGCAATTGCTCGTGCCGGGCATGCGTGACGCGGGATATGGCCGAATTGTCAACATTATTTCGACCAGTGTGAAGGCTCCGCTGCATGGGCTGGGGGTGAGCAACACCATTCGTGCCGCGGTCGCCAACTGGTCCAAGACCTTGGCCAACGAACTCGCGCCTCAGGCCATCACGGTCAACAACGTTTTGCCGGGCGCCACCTTGACGGAGCGCTTGGGCAACATTATTGAAGGCCGCGCCACCAAAACGGGCCAAAGCCAAGAGGACGTCAAACAGGCCATGCTGGCCGAAATTCCCATGGGCCGCTTTGCGGAACCCTCGGAAATTGCCGAAGCGGTCGCCTTCCTCGCCTCACCCGCCGCGAGCTACATCACGGGCGTGAATATTCCGGTCGACGGCGGCCGAACCCCCAATTTATAAGCATGCGCATTCAGAATTACATCGACGGACAGTTTGCCGCACCCGCTAACGGCGCCTACCTCCCCAATGTGGCTCCGGCGACGGGCGAAGTCTACGGGGAGATCCCGGATAGCGGAGCCGAAGATGTAGCGCGCGCCATCGCAGCGGCCCAAAAGGCCTTTCCCCTGTGGTCCAACTTGACCGCGGCCGAGCGCAGTGCCCACATGCTCCGCGTTTCGCAGCGCATCGAAGAGCGTTTGGACGAGCTGGCGGCCGCAGAGTCCAAGGACAATGGCAAGCCCGTGAAGTTGGCGACGCGGGTGGACATTCCCCGGGCCCGGGACAATTTTGCGTTCTACGCGACGGCGATTTTGCACGACGCCTCGGAGAGCCACGACATGGGCGCGCAAGGCTTCAACTACACGCTGCGCCGCCCCATTGGGGTGGTGGCTTGCATCAGTCCGTGGAACCTTCCGCTTTATCTGTTCACGTGGAAGATTGCGCCGGCGCTCGCCGCGGGCAATACCGTGGTAGCGAAGCCTTCGGAGGTGACGCCTGCGACGGCCTATCTGCTGAGTGAAATTTTGGACGAAGTGGGCTTCCCAGCGGGGGTGCTCAACATCGTACACGGCACCGGCCCCAACGTGGGCGAGCCTTTGGTGAGCCATCCAGAGGTGCCCGTGATTTCCTTTACGGGAGGAACGGCGACGGGTGCGCGCATATCCAGTATCGCGGCCCCCATGTTTAAGAAGTTGAGTTTGGAATTGGGCGGCAAGAACCCCAATGTCATCTTCGCGGATTGCGATTTTGACAAGATGCTGCGCACCACGCTGCAGTCCTCCTTTGCCAATCAGGGCCAAATTTGCCTCTGTGGGAGCCGAATCCTCGTCGAACGCCCCCTCTACGACCGCTTTGTGGCCGCCTTTGTCGAAAAGGTGAAAGCCTTGAAGGTTGGCCGACCCGACGATCCCGCCACCCAAGTAGGCGCCGTCGTCTCCAAGGACCACCAGGCCAAAATTCTCCACTACATCCAACTCGCCCAGGAAGAAGGCGGAACGGTGGAATGTGGTGGCCAGGCCCTGTATCCGGAAGGCGCAGAAGGAGGCTTCTACGTGGCGCCCACGGTCATCACCGGCTTGAACATGGGCTGCCGCACCAACCAGGAAGAAATTTTTGGCCCCGTCGTGACCATCCAAGCGTTTGACAGCGAAGCGGAAGCCTTGGCGCTTGCCAATGCCACCAAGTACGGCTTGGCGGCCACGGTTTGGACCGAAAATCTCAAGCGCGCACACCGCGTAGCCGCGCACATTCACAGCGGTATCGTGTGGGTCAACAATTGGCTCGTGCGCGACTTGCGGACGCCCTTTGGCGGCGTGAAGGCCTCCGGGGTAGGCCGGGAAGGGGGATTTGAGGCGCTGCGTTTCTTCACGGAGCCCAAAAACATCTACATCGATTTAGGCGAGTAGATTCCCTCGCGCGCAGAATTTGCCAAACCGGTTGTTTTCGGCCACAAAAAAACCCCGCCGAAGCGGGGTTTCCAGAGAGCGTTCAAAGAAACGAACGAGTCGCTAACACAAAATCACCTAAACGCAGAAGCTCTCGTTTAAGGTCATTTCCAAAAGCGTGCCAAACTTTCCTCCGCTGAAAAAAATTAATGGAGTACTTGGAATCGGACTTGGGCATTTTTACCCGTTTCCAGACGAATAGAAGCGTTGTAAATACCATTAGACCAGGTGCTTACATTGAGCAAACGGCCATCTGCATCGGAGGTGCTCCAGGGGCTATCTACTACGACTCGACCGAGCGCATCAACGACCGTCAAACGACCCGCAGCCCGTGCTTCGGGGGCAGAGAAGCGAAGTACATGGTTCGCAGGGTTGGGACTGGCGGTGAGACCAATAGGTGTAGACGCTTCGTCCAGGCCCACGTGGCTCTTTTTAAACTCTAACGAAGTGGTCACGAGGGCGTCTCCAGAATTCTGGTTGTTACCGTTGGCAAAAAGGCCGGCGGCGTACACGGTTACGCTGTCGGATCCCGTACCGCTGTTCCAGGAAAAGCTCCACGACTTGACCCCGTTAGTAGGTGAGGTGGAGGAACTCGTTTGCGTGACGTAATTGCTTTGTTTCAATTGTGTGCCGCTACCCGCCGTGAGGGTGCCTTGGTGGCTGCCCACTTTCTCCACAGATGCTTCAAAGCCAGCGGTGGACATACCGGCTGTCCCTGCGTCAGACGTGACGGTGATGGTGTAGGTCGTATTGTCCAAATAGCCATCTGCAGGAATGTCCGATGTAATGCTCACTCCCTGGGTGGAGACGGAAGGTCCGGAGTGGCAGCTGTAGCAGGTTTGGCCATTGCTCATCGGTGAACCCGTTTTGCCTGCGGGTGCACCATTTTTATTGGTCAAAGCAGGATAGGTAACCAAAGCCATGGCGGCAAGGGCCAAAGCGGATTTTAGGAGGTGATTTTTCATGAGGGAAAGGTAGGATTTTAGGGCTTAGGCGGGCTGCAGTTCGTGGACGGTGATTTCGGGCCAAATTCCTACACGCCCTGGGAAGGCCAAATAGCCAAATCCGCGGTTCACATAGAGGGTGCGGGGCTGATCTGCTTCGGGGTAGTTGCCGGCCCATTTAGGGTACTTGAACTTCACCGGGCTCCACTTCAACCAGCCTGGAATTTCGATGCCAAACTGCATGCCGTGGGTGTGGCCGCTCAAGGTCAAGGCAATATTGGCAGGGTGCTGTACGACTTGTGCGTCGTAGTGCGAGGGGTCGTGGCTCAGGAGCACCTTGGGGCTGTCCAAAGGCAAGCCGTCCAAGGCTTGTTCCAAATCACCGTACTGCGGGAAGGGCGGCTTGCCCCAGTTTTCGATGCCCACAATCTCCAGGTGCTCGCCGTCTTTTTCAATCAGGCGGTGTTCATTGCGGAGCAGCGTCCAACCTAGTTTGGCGTGTGTCGCACACAGGGCGTTGAAATTGTCCACTTTGGCGGTTGCGCTGGGCCATTGCCAGTAATCGCCATAGTCGTGGTTGCCCAGAATGGAAAAGACGCCGTGAGGCGCTTGAATTTTTTGAAAGGCAGCGATCCAGGGGGTCATTTCCTCCGCCACGTTATTGACAAGGTCGCCGGTGAAGGCAATGGCGTCCACCTTTTGGGCCATCACCATATCAATGCCAAGTTGCACCTCGTCTGGATCGCTGAAGCTCCCGCTGTGGATGTCCGAAATTTGGAGCAGCTTAAACCCGTGGAAAGCCTTAGGTAAACCTTTGACTTTAACGACGTTATTAAGGACGCGGTACTTGGACCGGCCGCGGAAGACCCCGTGCAAAATGCCTACAAAGGGGATGGCGGCCAAGCCCCAGCCCAAGGTGGCGACAAACTGGCGGCGGCTCATCCAACCCTTGCCGGCGACCCAGGCGCCTGTTCGGGCCACGTCTTCCAGGAGGCCAACGGCAACGGGGAAGATTTTTGGCACATAAAGTGCAATAGCGTAGATCATGAACCCTTGCATGCCGCGGCGGATTTCCGCAGGGCTCGCTTGAGGATCAAACTGAAAAATTGCGAACAGGATATAGGCGTAGCCCAAGCCATGAATCAGCCAATAGAGACGGTGAAAAATTCGGCCCAAATCCAAGGCCTTGAAGGTCTGGAAAGCCAAAAGGTCCAAGGCGACAAAAATGGCCAAAGGAAAAAGAAGGAAGAGGGGGCTACGCATGGCGGTGCAAAAATGACACTTCCTGAACTCAAAAAACAGGCCAGGGTTCAAAATCCGCAAAAAAACAGCGCTTACCTTCGTTAAAATGGCACGGATGGATCTCTACCAGGTGAAAAATGTTTGGAAAGGCGCATTGCTCCTTTCGGCCGTGGCCATCGGCGCCTTGACGCTGTGGTATACCGAGCAGTTTGCCGCGCGTTTGCGTGCGGAAGAAGAACGCCGCGTTGAACTTTGGGCAGAAGCCGTTGAAAGCATTGTGCAGAGCGATCCGGAAGCGGACCTCACGCTTGCCACGCGCATCATCGAGCTAAATACGACCATTCCTCTGATCCTCACGGATGCCAACGGGGTCATTTTGAACCACCGCAACCTGCCCGAACGCGATACCTCCAGCGCCGCCATTGAGGCAGAACTCACGCGCATGATGGCCTATGCAGCGCCCATTCCCGTGCATCTGCTGCCCGGTGTGGACCAGTTTATTTACCGCAACGAATCGACCAATTTGCGCCGCCTTCGCTTTTATCCGCGCTTTTTGCTGGGCATCATTGGCGCCTATATTCTCTTGGCGTATATCGGCTTCAGTCGGGCCCGAAAGGCAGAGCAGGACCGCGTTTGGACCGGCATGGCGCGTGAAACTGCGCATCAACTTGGCACGCCCTTGTCCGCCCTCTACGGCTGGACGACCCTCTTGGAAGAGGAAGGCGCGTCCCCCGCGGCGGTCACCGAGATTAAAAAAGATTTGGCCCGTTTGCAGACGGTGGCGGACCGTTTCTCCAAAATTGGCATCGACGGAAAAGGCCAACTGGGCGATGTGTCCGAACTCATCCACAGCACCGTCGAGTATTTGCAACGCCGCAGCTCAGAGGACATCACCTTCACCGTTGAACTGCCGGAAGATCTTCCTCACGTGCCCATGCAGCCCGTTTTGCTCGGCTGGGTGGTGGAAAATTTGCTGCGAAATGCGATGGACGCGATGGAGGGGAGGGGCACGTTGACGATTTCGGGCCAAATCCTAAGCCGAAAAGTCATCATCGATGTCAGCGACACCGGAAAAGGCATGTCTCCACGCGTCAAGCGCTCCGTTTTCAATCCAGGATTTACGACCAAGACCCGCGGGTGGGGCCTGGGCCTGTCGCTCTCCAAACGCATCATTGAAGCGGGCCACGGAGGCACCCTCAGCGTTCACCGAAGTGCCCCCGGAGAAGGCAGCACCTTCCGCATTGAACTGCCGCGCTGATGGCTGGCCTCTACCTGCACGTGCCGTACTGCCGAAAGGCCTGTACCTACTGCGACTTCCACTTTTCCACCCAGCTTTCCACGCTCCCCGCCATGGTGGAGGCGATGCAAAACGAACTTCGCGCACGCTGGCCTCAGGGGCATCCCATGGCCACCTGGTACTGGGGCGGCGGAACCCCTTCGGTGCTTCCGGCCGCCTCGATGGAGGCGCTGACGGAGACGCTTCGCCGCCACAGCCCCCTCCAGCCGGGGGGTGAGTTCACCTTGGAGGCCAATCCCGAGGATCTAACGGCCGACCACCTCGCGGCATGGCGTCGCTTGGGCATTAACCGTTTGAGCGTGGGGGTTCAAACCTTTGTGGATGCCCGTTTGGCGTGGATGAACCGGGCCCACACGGGCCGTCAAGCGCAAGAAGGCATCGCCCGCGCCCAAGACGCTGGATTTGAAAACATCAGCCTGGACCTCATCTATGGCCTCCCCGGCACCAGCCTGGGCGAATGGCAGGACAACGTCGGCATGGCCTTGGAGCTGGGGACGCCCCACCTTTCGACCTATGCGCTCACGGTCGAGGAGCGCACCGCTTTGCACCATGCCATCCAAAGCGGCAAAACGGCTTCGCCGGACGATGCGCGCGCCAGCGAGGACTTCCTCTGGCTCCGCAAGCACCTCCGCTCCCAAGGCTGGGATCCCTACGAAATCAGCAACGCCAGCCTCCCCGGCTGGCGCGCGCAACACAACAGCGCGTACTGGGCGGGCGAGGCCTATTTGGGCATTGGTCCCGGTGCTCACTCGTTTGATGGCCGCGATGAACGTCGCTGGAACCTGCCCAACAACGCCCGATACTTGAAAGCGTGGGCCCAAACCCCCGCACCCCCTGGCCCATCCAACCAACCAGCGAACCAACAAACTAGCCAACCATCCAACCAACCAACCAGTTGCTCCGAATCCGAACACCTCAGCCCCCTGGACCGCTTGAACGAGCGCATTATGACCAGCTTGCGACGGGCGGAGGGACTTTCACGAGGCGACGTAGGGGACCACGCCAAGGCTTTGGATGGCGCTTGGGAGACCTATGTTCGGAAGGGCTGGATGCTGCAAACGGCCGAGGCTTGGAGCCTGACCGACGAAGGACTGCTTTGGATGGACCGCATCGCGGCGGACGGCTTCGTTAGTGCGGAAGACCTACCTTAGACCTCCGATGGGCATAGCGCAGGAATTTTACGATTTGAGTTTGGCCATAGAAGTGGGCCGAAGCCGGGCGTGGTACATTCCAGGCCCTTCAAAAAGCCCCGTTCGCCTTGGAGATTGGGTGGGTTCGGTCGAAGAAGGAGGTGCCGTGAATTTCATGACGTGGGAACTCAATCCGCATGCGCATGGCAGCCACACGGAAACCTTGGGCCATGTGTGTGCCGGCTACTTTCCAGTGCATCAGGTTCCTATTCCATTTGTGCTGAAAGCCCTATTGATTTCGGTCACGCCCACGCGACGTGAATCCCTCGGAGCCTGCATGGCGTGGGAGGACGTGCGCCAAGCCATAGAACGCGCTGGTGGCCTAGAAGGGCATCAGGCTTTGGTGGTTCGGACCTTGCCCAATGCGCCCAGCAAGCGGGAGGTGAACTATTCCAATGGGGATGCACCCTACTTCGACGCCGCGGTGGGCAGGGAGTTGGCCGCTTTGGGCATTGACCATTGGGTGGTGGATTTGCCGTCCGTAGACCGCGAAGAGGATGGAGGGGCTTTGGCCTGCCACCGTGCGTTCTGGGGCTTGGACGCCAAGGCGACAACGCCAGGACCGGAAGCCCGCAGCCACGCCACGATTACAGAGTTGGTGTACGTGCCACAGGGGGCTCAGGATGGCACCTGGTCCTTGAGTTTACAAGTGTCCCCCTTAGCCAACGATGCAGCACCTAGCCGCCCCGTGCTCCATCGGTAATTTGGCGCGATTGTTGAACGGCTGAATCGGTCTCAAAAGCCACGGCTTACCATTGTACCTTTGCTATCTATGTGGGAACGCGTTGGAGAATTCTTATTGAAGTACCGTAAAGGGGTCATAGCCTTCTGGGTGCTGTACATCGGCGCGATGGCCTTTGCGGGCCGCTCGGTAGACATCAGCTACGAGTTTGCGAAGATGCTCCCGTCCACGGACTCGGTCTTCACCACCTACATGGACTTCCACGACGATTTTGTGGAGTCGGGCAATGCCATTGTGCTGGCGGCCAAAGACGACGCGTTTTTTACGCCTTCGGTATTGAATTCGTGGCGCGATATGGCGCTTCGTTTGGAAAAAGAGGAAGAAGTGGTGGGGGTGCTTTCCCTGCACAATGCGGTAGACCTCTATTTGGGCGATGAAGAAGGGGCAGAGATGGAAACTACGACCATTATGGACGGTCGAGTGGATAGCCCCAAGGAAGCTTTTGCCATTCGGGACCATTATGAGGCACTGCCCATTTACCACGGATTGCTGAGTAGCCGGGATACCAAGACCCACTTGATGGTGGTGACCATTAGTGATAAGGCCAACTATTCCGAGATCATTTTTGACCTTTTTGACCGAATCCACGCGGAGACCAAGCGCTTTGAACGCCGCACGGGCATTGAAGTTCAGGTATCGGGACTGCCCTACCTGCGCTTGAACAATGCGCGAAGCATCAAAGGGGAAATCAACCTCTTCCTGATCTTAACGGGTTTGGTGACCGTCTTCATTATGCTCTTGCTCCTGCGGAGCATGCGCGCTGCGCTGATCGCCCTGTCTGTGGTCGGCGTAGGGGTAGTCGGTCTCTACGGCATCATGGGCTTGCTGAGCTACAAGATCACATTGTTCAGTGCCCTGCTTCCGCCTTTGCTGATTGTCATTGTGGTGCCAAACTGCATTTTCTTCATCAATAAATACCACCAGGAATACGCCCGGGATAAGGATGTTCGGGCGGCTTTGATGCATACGATCAAGAAAATTGGGGGGGTAGCCTTCCTGACCAATGCGACGACGGCTTTGGGTTTTGCGACGTTTATTTTGACGTCTTCCGAGGCCTTGGTGCACTTTGGAGTGGCGGCCTCGATCAACATCTTTATGGTCTTCTTGATGAGCATGACCATCATCCCGGTGTTGTACTCTTGGCTGTCTGCGCCCAAGGAGCGTCACTACAAACATTTGAACCAGAAGTGGCTGGTGAAGTGGATTGAGTGGCTGGTGCGCACAGCGGAAGGCAACCGCGGAAAAGTGTATGTAGGGGCTTTGGTTTTGGCGCTTTTGGGCGTTGCGGGCATGGCCCAAATGCAAACCACGGGGAACTTGACCACAGACATCCACGAGTCGGACCCCTTGGTGCAGCAAATGCGCTTTTTTGAGCGCGAAATGGGGGGCGTCATCCCCTTGGAAATTGTCGTGGACACCCGGGCGGAAAATGGCGCAGAGAAATCCAAAGTGTTGAAGCGGGTCGACCGCCTCCAAGCGGCTTTGGACACCATGCACCACGTGAGTCGCTCTCTTTCTGTGGTGGATGTGCTCAAGTTTGGGCGTCAAGCCTACTACGGTGGTGATCCTTTGTTCTACGACCTGCCTAACAGCCAAGAGCGCACCTTGATTGCGGCCAGCATGCCGCGCTTGGACCAGAACCAGGACTTGACCTTCTTGACCAATGGATTTTTGGACGAGACGCATCAGAAGTTGCGGATTTCGGTCCAGGTAGAAGACCTGACCCGCCCAGAAATGATGGTTTTGGTCGAAAAAATTCAGACGACCGCACGCGAAATTTTCCCCAGCGAGGACTATGACCTGGCCTACACCGGGGCGAGTATTATTTTCCTGCGTTCGACCAAGTTTTTGATCAACAATTTGGTAGTGAGTTTATTGCTCGCCATTGTGGTGATTTCGCTGTTGATGGCCGGGCTCTTTAAGACGATCCGAATGGTCGTCGTCGCCATTATCCCCAACCTGCTACCGCTCGTCATGACCGCCGGCATCATGGGCTGGTTTGGCATTCCGGTGAAGCCTTCTACGGTATTGATTTTCTCCATAGCCTTTGGCATCAGTGTGGACGACACGCTGCACTATTTGGCGCGCTACCGTCAAGAATTGGTCAGCAATGGGCACAACATTGCGAAGGCGGCGCGTTCGGCCATTCGGGAGACGGGGCCTTCCATGTTCTACACCAGTATCGTGCTCTTTGCGGGCTTCTTCATCTTCTTGGCCTCCAGCTTTGGGGGTACCCAGGCCCTCGGTTTATTGGTTTCCATTACCTTGGTCTTCGCCATGTTCTCTAATTTGATCCTGCTCCCCAGCTTGTTGATGTCACTCAATAAAGTGATGTCCGCCACGGACATGGAAGACATTTTAATTGATCTAGCGGAAGACGAATAATGAAAGGCATCATCCTCGCCGGCGGTTCTGGCACGCGCTTGCACCCGCTTACCCATTCGGTGAGCAAGCAGTTGATGCCCGTCTACGACAAGCCCATGATTTACTATCCGTTGAGCACGTTGATGCAGGCGGGAATCAGGGAAATCCTCATCATTACCACGCCACACGACGCGGCTTTGTTCCAGAATTTGTTGGGCGATGGCAGCCAACTGGGCTGTTCGTTCCACTACACCGTTCAGCCTGAGCCCAACGGCCTGGCGCAAGCCTTTGTGCTGGGCAAGGACTTCATTGGATCGGATTCGGTGGCCTTGGTCTTGGGCGACAACATTTTCTACGGTACGCAGATGCCTCAACTGCTCCAGGAGAGCGCTAACCCGGAAGGGGGCGTGGTGTTTGCTTACCCAGTCAGCGATCCAGAGCGCTATGGCGTGGTGGAGTTTGACGAAGCAGGCAAAGTGCTGTCCATCGAAGAAAAGCCCGCGCAGCCCAAAAGTTCATTTGCGGTGCCCGGGCTCTATTTCTACGACAACCAGGTGGTGGAAATCGCGGCTAATCTGAAGCCTTCGGCGCGTGGGGAATACGAGATAACGGACGTCAACCGGGAATACTTGCGCCGTGGAGCGCTGCACGTGGGCGTGTTGGACCGTGGAACCGCGTGGCTGGATACGGGAACGTTTGACAGCCTAATGGAGGCGGCTCAGTTTGTCCAAATCATGGAGCGCCGCCAAGGCCTCAAGGTGGGCTGTATCGAAGAAGTGGCGTACCGCATGGGCTTTATCAGCGCCGATCAACTGCGCGCCCTGGCGGCCCCCTTGGTGAAAAGTGGCTATGGGGCCTACCTCCAATCCTTAGTGGCATGAACGCCGTAGAACGCCTTCAACGTCTTTTTTTGCAGAGCTTGGAGCAAGGCTTTGGCGAGCCCGAATGGAACCGCCAACCCGATTCCTTGTATGCCCCACAGCGCTATATCTTGAGCATGGGAGGCAAGCGGCTGCGACCTGTTCTTTCGCTCATGGCGGCGGAAGCGCTCGGTGCACCTGCGGAGCAAGCGCTACCTGCGGCACATGCTGTGGAGCGCTTTCACAACTTCTCCCTCATTCACGACGACATCATGGACGAGGCGCCGGTGCGTCGAGGAAAGCCGACGGTCCACATGCAATGGGGGCTAAATACCGCCATCTTGAGCGGAGATGCCTTGCTGGTGATGGCCTATGAATCCTTGCGCGCCCTGCCGGCGGATACCTTGCCCCAGGCGTTGAAGGTCTTTAACCGAACGGCCTTGGAGGTCTGTGAAGGCCAACAGTGGGACATGGAATTTGAGACCCAAGACCAGGTGCACGAGGGGCAGTACCTGCAGATGATTCGGTACAAGACGTCGGTGTTGCTGGGCTGTGCGTTGGAGCTAGGTGCGGCGGCGGCTTCCGCTTCTTCGGAAGTGGCTTCGGCCCTGTATGCCTTTGGACTCGAGCTGGGTACCTCCTTCCAAATCCACGACGATATTTTGGATGCCTTTGGGGACCCCGATCAGGTCGGAAAGCAAGTGGGAGGCGATATTCGGAGCAACAAAAAGACCCTGTTGTACCTCCATCTGCACGCGCATCGGCCTGACCTGCTGGATACCTGGGCTGCCGACCGCAGCGATGCGAAGGTGGACGCCATTAAAGCGGCGATGATGGACGCGGGAAGTCTCGCCCATGTGGAGGCCAAGCGACGCTTCCACTTTGACCTGGCGATGGAGGCATTGGGCCGTGCGGAAGCCCTGGGCTGTCAAACGGCCGATTTGCAGTCCCTAGCGCAGTGGATTTTTAGCCGAACGGCTTGAAAACCAAGCAAGAAATCCCTCATATTTTCACGGAATTTTCAGTAATAGGCGGTCGTTTTTGCCGTAATTTTGCTTTCCAGTAACGCACGGATACATGGACCGCTTTTCCTTTCTAGGAACCTCTCATATTGGCTTTTTGGACGACCTCTACCAGGCGTACATCCAGAACCCAGACGCTGTGGAGCCCTCTTGGCGGGCTTTTTTTCAGGGCTATGACTTTTCACGTTCGGAATACGGAGACCTTCTTGAAGTAGAAACGGCCGTTCCCGATGAAGTCCGCAAGGAATTTGCCGTCCTCGATTTAATCAATGGCTATCGTACGCGTGGGCACTTGTTTACGCAAACCAACCCGGTTCGTCAGCGCCGGACGTACAGCCCCACCTTGGACCTGGAGAACTTCCGATTGAGCCCTGCGGACTTGGACACGGTATTCCAAGCCGCCGTGGAGGTGGGCTTGCCAGGGCCGGCGCCGCTGCGCGAGATTGTGGCCCACCTGCAGGCCATCTACTGCCGCTCGATTGGCGTGGAGTACATGTACGTGCGTCAACCGGAAGTGATTAAATGGGTACAGTCCTTTATCCATCCCAACGACAACTATCCCGTACTTAGCCAGACGGAAAAGCGGCACATTTTGCACAAGCTCAATGAAGCCGTTGCCTTTGAAGCCTTTTTGAACACCAAGTTTGTCGGCCAGAAGCGCTTCTCCATTGAGGGCGCAGAGTCCTTGATTCCAGGCTTGGATTTTATGCTGCAGCGCGGCGCGGAATTGGGCGTGGAAGAAGTGGTTTTGGGCATGGCTCACCGGGGTCGACTCAATGTGTTGACCAATGTGTTTGGCAAGCCGGCTTCGCAGATTTTCTCGGAATTTGAAGGAAAGGAATTTGCGGACGATGATTTTGACGGAGACGTAAAGTACCACTTGGGGTATACGACGGAGCGCACCTTGGCCAACCAGAAGACGGTGAAGATGAATATTGCGCCCAACCCTTCCCATTTGGAGGCGGTCGATCCCGTGGTTGTGGGCATTGCGCGCGCAAAATGCAACACCGATTATGCGAGCAACTTTGACCGGGTATTGCCCATTCTCATTCATGGGGATGCGGCCGTAGCTGGGCAAGGCGTGGTGTATGAGACCCTGCAAATGGAGCGCCTGGCAGGCTACTCTACCGGGGGCACCATCCACGTCGTGATCAACAACCAGGTGGGCTTCACCACCAACTATACGGACGCGCGTTCCTCCACCTACTGTACCGATGTAGCCAAAGTGGTTTTGGCGCCCGTACTTCACGTGAACGGCGACGATGTGGAATCCGTGGTGCATGCTATGCGCTTTGCCATGGAATACCGCCAGCGCTTCCACCGCGATGTCTTCATCGATCTCCTGTGCTACCGCAAGTACGGCCACAACGAAGGCGATGAGCCGCGCTTTACGCAGCCCTTGCTGTACAAGGCCATTTCCCGCCACCCCAATCCCCGGGAGATCTACTTCCAGAAATTGCTCGGCGAAGGCCAAGTGCCCAACACCTTGCTGAAGCAGTTGGAGGGAGAGTTTAAGGACATGCTGGAAGGCCAGTTTGATACGGCCAAGAAGATTGAAAAGAATGTCATTGTGCCCTTCATGCTGGACGAGTGGCAGAACTTCCCCGCAGCGAAGAACGGCGACGTGCACCACCTGCCTAACACAGAGGTAGCACGTGAGCGCCTGGACGGAGTGGCAAAGGCCCTGACGACGCTGCCAGACGGCAAAAAATTCTTTACCAAAATCGTACGCCTCATTGGCGACAGGGCTGCGATGGCCTTTGAGCGCAATGCCCTGGATTGGGGTATGGCGGAAATGATGGCCTATGGCACTTTGTTGCAGGAGGGCTTTAACGTCCGAATTTCCGGGGAAGACGTGGAGCGCGGTACGTTTAGCCACCGCCACGCCATCATCAAATTGGAAGATTCGGAGGAGAAGGTGAGTCTGGTCGATCAGGTGCCCCAGAAAGTTGGGCGCTTTGCGATTTACAATTCCCATTTGAGCGAGTACGCCGTGCTGGGCTACGACTATGGCTATGCCATGGCGAGCCCAGAGACCTTGGTGATTTGGGAGGCGCAGTTTGGCGACTTCTCCAACGGTGCCCAGATCATTATTGACCAGTTTTTGGCGGCCGCTGAAGACAAGTGGAAGGTGCAAAACGGCATTGTGCTATTGCTGCCCCACGGGTATGAAGGCCAGGGGGCGGAGCACTCTTCGGCCCGATTGGAGCGCTTCTTACAGCTCTGTGCGCAGAACAATATGTTTGTGTGCAATACGACGACGCCGGCCAATCACTTCCATTTGTTGCGTCGTCAGATGCATCAGAAATTCCGCAAGCCCCTGGTGGTCATGAGCCCCAAGAGTTTGTTGCGTCATCCCTTGGCGACCTCCACGATGGAGGAGCTCAGCGCTGGGCAGTTTCAGCCTGTGATGGGGGACGATTTGGACCCCAAAGGCATTCGCAAGGTCGTCTTGTGTTCGGGCAAGCTATACTATGAGCTGCTGGAAGAGCGCCAGAAGCGGGAGGATAGCCAAACGGCGTTGATTCGACTTGAGCAGCTCTATCCCTTGCCAGAAGCGGCCCTTCAGGCAGAACTGGCTAAATACCCATCGGACGTGAAGCTGGTATGGGCCCAAGAAGAGCCTGCCAACATGGGTGCATGGTCCTACCTGCGCACCAATACGGATTTGCCGCTTCAGCGCGTCTCGCCCGCGGCATCTGCAGCCCCTGCATCTGGATCGCACCAGGCGGCACACCATATTCAACATGCGACCATTCAAAAAACATTTGACTGCTAAATCTCTCTCCCATGATTCTTGACATGAAAGTTCCCTCCCCCGGTGAGTCCATTTCTGAAGTGGAAATTGCCAGCTGGTTGGTCAGCACCGGCGACTACGTCGAAAAGGACCAAGCCATTGCGGAAGTGGATTCGGACAAGGCCACTTTGGAATTGCCCGCTGAAATGAGTGGGGTGATTGAAATTTTGGTGGAGCCCGGCACCACCGTGGCGGTGGGCCAAGTCGTCTGCAAAATTGACACCTCGGCAGAAGCACCTGCGGGAGGTGCCGCAAAGCCTGCTTCAGCTGCTGCCCCCAATCCTATGCCGGTTGCAGCCGCTCCGGCCGCACAGACCTATGCTTCCGGTACCCCCAGTCCGGCAGCCAAGAAAATTTTGGATGAAAAAGGCATTTCTCCCGCTCACGTTTCAGGGACGGGTAAGGACGGCCGCATCACCAAGGAGGATGCCGTCAACGCCAAAGTGTCCATGGGTTCTACGGTAGCTGGTCGTGGAGAAACGCGCCAGCGCATGAGCGCCCTCCGTCGGAAGCTGGCGCAGCGTTTGGTTTCCGTGAAAAACGAAACGGCCATGTTGACCACCTTCAACGAGGTGGATATGAAGCCTATCATGGATTTGCGCAAGCAGTACAAGGAGGCTTTTGCGGAGAAGCACGGCGTCGGTCTGGGCTTCATGAGCTTCTTTACGCTGGCGGTTGTTCGAGCGCTCAAACTCTACCCAGCCGTAGCGAGCATGATTGACGGCGACGACATGGTCAGCTTTGATAGCACGGACATTTCCGTGGCTGTAAGCGGTCCAAAAGGCTTGATGGTGCCCGTGGTACGCGATGCGGATACCTTGGACTTTGCAGGGGTAGAATCCGCGATTAAAGACTTGGCCGTGAAAGTGCGTGACGGCAAAATCACCGTCGATGAAATGACGGGAGGATGCTTTACGATCACCAACGGTGGTGTATTTGGCTCCATGTTGAGCACCCCCATCATCAACCCTCCGCAGAGCGCCATTTTGGGCATGCACAACATCGTGGAGCGTCCGGTGGTGGTGAATGGCGAGATTGTGGTTCGTCCGATTATGTATGTGGCGTTGAGCTACGATCACCGCATCATCGACGGACGCGAATCCGTGGGTACGTTGGTGGCCATCAAGGAAGCCCTGGAGAACCCTGTGGAACACCTGATGGGCGGCGATGCCAAGACGGGCCTCGGCTTGTAACCCCTCTTTGTTTTGATCGATACGCATACGCATTTGGACAACCCGCAATTGGCGGATGACCTAGATGCGGTGATGGCGCGTGCGTTTGAGGCAGGCGTGAGTCACATGCTTTTGCCCAATGTAAACGATGAAAGTTTGCCCCGAATGCAGGCGCTGCAGGCCCGCTATCCGGAGGCCGTGCGGCTTATGCTGGGCCTCCATCCCTGCGACGTCCCGGAAGATTGGGAAGGGGTGTTAGACCGCTATGAGGCACTCTGGGAGGCCAATCCCGACGCCTTTGTGGCCGTGGGAGAAATTGGTCTGGATTTGTACTGGGATAAAAGCACCCTAGACCGCCAAATCCAGGCATTGCACCGCCAGTTGGACTGGTGCATTCGCTTCCAAAAACCCTTCAGCATGCACGTACGGGAGGCATGGGGCCCCACGATGGACGTTTTGAGGCAACGCGCCTGTCCAGAGCTATCGGGCGTACTCCATTGCTTCACCGGCTCCCTAGAGATCGCGCAGGAGCT
>JALQUY010000169.1 GCA_023260615.1 Schleiferiaceae bacterium | reverse complement strand
ATGCCGCTAAGCTGCTCGGAGGTGAGTTGCGACTGCCCAAAGTTGTCCATGGAGGCCATCAAGGCTTTCAGGTCGACGCGGTTGATTTGGCCGTCCAAGAGGAGTTGGCCCTCGTCGTTGGGCATGGGGACCCATTCCATTCGGCCCGAAAGACTTCCGCCCGAATGCCGCAAAAACACATTGTCCGACTCCACATGCAGGCCCTTGCCGGAGAAGCGCCCCGACACATCCGTTGCAGAGAAGGCGCCAAAGCGCAAGCGATCCACGGCCACCTCGACGTCGTAGGTGTCCGCAAATTCTTCGCCATCGTCGGGCGCACCCGTGAAGTCGCCGTTCCAAATTTCCCAGTCCGTCAAATCTTCTACGGTCCATTCGCGGCCGGTGATGCGCATCTGGTAGTGGAAGAGGTCGTCGTTCAGGAAGTTGTGTACGGTACCCTGGAGGCGGGCAGCGGTTTTGCCGGTTTGCACCTGAGCTTCGGCGATGTAGAGGTCTTGGCCGCGGAGTTCGAGGCGAGCGGTAGGAAGCTTGGTAGGTTTGGGCACGTCTTTGATGACCAAATGCCCGTCCTTCACGTCGATGCTGCCGGACCATTGGCCGAGCCAAACGCCCTGTTCAGCCAGCGCCTCCAAAGAGTTGAACGATTGCTTCCAGCCGATGCTGCCGTTCACATGGCCTTGGCTGCCCGTCCACGTGGGGAACTCCAACCAGTGCATGACGTCGAGGACGTTGTTTTGGCCCTTGATGTTCAGGGTGGCTTGGGCGCGCGGAGCGACCAAATTATCGAGGCGGAAGCTGCCGCTGAGCGTGGAATTGCGCGATTGGAAGGCGAAGCTGGAGATGTCCAAAGTGGCGGTTTCCAGACGCGCTTGCGGACCGTTGTCAAAAACGACATGGGCCGAAACGTTGTCGCCCACGATCCAGCCGTCCCCGGCGTCCAAGTGCCCTTTTTTCCAGTCCCCTTCCGCTTTGATGCGCGAACCGGCCGGGGTAGTGCTGGCCACCACGCGGAGGTCTAAGACCCCATCTGCCACGATGGTGCTGGGGTCCGGGACGAGGGCCTTGGGGAGGAGGGCCATAACGTCGGACATGTCCAGGTTTTCAGCGGAAGCGGTCCACTGGCCCATGCCTTGCTGGATGCTGCCGCTCAGGTCGAGCTCCCAGTCGTTGATGGTAACGTGGCCGTTGTCCACGAGGATTTGGTCCACTTCGCTGTTGCTGAAGAAGTCGGTAGAGCCGCCGATGCGGACCGATTGGTCGTTCCAGCGAGGGATGAGAAGTTCCCAGGTGGCTTTGGCGTCGAATTGCTCGGCGTCGAGAACGCCGCTGAGTTTGAGGCGTTCGGCGACGAAGGGGAATTCCCAAGGGCTATCGCCGTAGCCGGAGAGGTGTATTCGGGCATTCAGAAGCGTGAAACCCTTGAGATCCACGTAGCTAGCCGTTTGGGTCGTATCCTCCTTGAGAATGTCAAAATTGGTCCGACCGTCTTCCTCCCAACGCATCTTGAGCGCGCCATTGGAGACCGTCACCCGCTTGAGAATGGTCTCGCCGCGCAGCACACTGAACAGCCCAAACTGCGCATAGACCTCCTCAAAGTACAAGAGGGTGTCGCCCGAATTTGGCCGCAAGGGGTCCTCAATGAACACGTGGTCCAAACGCAGCGAAATGTCCGGAAACTGCCCGAGCACATCCAATTCCAGCCCCGTCGCTTGAACGGGAACCGAAAGCTGTTCGTTCACTACCCCGAGCAACCGAGCGCGCAACGCGTCCGAATCACTCTGTAGGTAGCCAATAAGTCCTGCCAAGCCAACGAGGGCCACGCCAATCAGTAGGGCCAAGGCAATGAGGACTTTTTTGATCACAGCATTTTCAAGAATGAAATCTCTTTTTCGTTGAGGATGCGGTAGTGGCCACGTTCGAGGCTCTTCTTGGTCAAGCCAGCGAAGGACGTGCGGTCCAATTTCACCACTTCGTAGCCCAAATGCGCAAACATGCGGCGAACGATGCGGTTGCGTCCCACATGCAATTCAACGCCCAACGTGTACAAATCGTCTTCCTTCACCAATTCTGCACGGTCCACCATAACGGGGCCGTCTTCCAGGGTCAGGCCTTGCTTCAATTTGACCATATC
>JALQUY010000168.1 GCA_023260615.1 Schleiferiaceae bacterium | reverse complement strand
AACGGGAAGCGATCCAATAGGTCGCCTCGCCGTGGGAGCGAGCGCACCGATGACAGCACATCACGCGACGATTGCTGGAACTGGAAGGAGACAGGAAGATGCAGCTATGGTGACAGATGCAGATTCAGCCACCAAGGGAACCCGGCGAAACGCCCACGACAGGAGCCGCGGCAACCACCGGCACCAGCACCGGCGAACCAGGCTATGGCAGCACACCCGATGCCACCAATCGTGAACGGCACACCGCCAATGCCATACAATGCACAGGGGTTCTATGGAATGGGAAACCCCAGTTACCCACAGATGGGAAATCCGATGGCATACCAGATGCAACAGATGTACGGTAGGGGGACCCCCCAAGTAACTTCGATGCCACCCCCAATCCCACCCAACCAACCGGCTCAGGTTGCACAGGCACAAACACAGGACCCCGGCTACGCCGCCTTGCTGCAAATGATACAGGATCAGGGGAAGAAGATTGATATGCTGACCAGCCCAACCAAGGCGCCGCCCTCCGCAGAGGAAAATGCATGAAGGGGTTGGCGTGGAGGGCAAACCGTCTACACCCCTACCCACGCGAGACCACCAGACCAAAAGGAGAAGAGGATGAGGAACGACAAAAGGGAAGAGATCACGAGGAGAAAAACAGAAGAAAAACGAGAGAAACCAGTGAAAAGACGGAAAATAAAGAGACCTCCGCCAGAACCGGTCCCAGGACCGACACCGAACGTATCAACATCAAACGCAGTGGCAATTCCAGACAGCAGGCGAGATGAACCCATTGCACAGGCTGAACACAACGGGAACATCTCCCAGGTTCAACTTGCAGCAGTCAAACCTGACAGCAAACGCAAGGGGAGTGTCTCTACAGCACAGAGCAAACCTACAGACCCTGGAAATCCAAGTTTACCTGTTCCAGACCCAACTCAGATTCCTAGAGCAGGGAGACATGGGGCCATTACACAGGCTGAACACAACGGGAGCACCCCCCAGGTTCAACTTGCAGCAGCCAGACCCGACAGCAAAGGCGGTGGTAGTACCTCTACAGCCCGGAGCACACGAACTAACACAAAACCCAACACAATCCTGACCACCGAGGAGCAAGAAACCTTGAAAAGACAGGAGGAACACCTTTCCGAACCGAAACTGCAGAAGGAGGGAGAACTCACGACAGCCCTCTGGAATGTGAACGGAATTGGCGCCCTCATGCGTAAAGGGGCCCTGCGAAGTTTCCTCGTCCGCCACAAACCCGATGTCGTCGCCCTCAGCGAAATCAAGATCAGCTTGAAGAAACTGAAGCGATCCAAGATACACTTACTGCTTCGCGCCTTTGGATACCTCCACTGCTACTGGCACCCCATGACGACAGGACACGGAGGACTCCACGGAACGGCCATGTTCTCCAAGACGGAACCTAACCAGGTTATCCGAGGCTGGGCACACGAACCGGAGAGAAAGGATGGAGACGGAAGGGTGATCACCGCTGTGTTCGCGACGCACACCATGATCCACACTTACACTCCATGCTCAACATGGCCGGAGAAGAAGATGACGGCGAAGTGGACCAGAGCCAAGGCCAGGGCCAAGGATCAACGGCGGAGAACATTTGACACCCAACTCAGGAAGCATGCAGAACACATGCAAAGAGTTACGGGAAAACCCCTGATCCTGTGCGGAGACCTGAATGTCACGGCCAAGGACGAGGACCACGACCTCAAGAAGCCTTGCATATGGACATACCCCGGCCATAAGATTTGGGAGAGGGCGGACTTCCATCAGCGAAACCACGACCTCGGCTTGACGGATGTCTACCGACACTTCGTGCCCAAGGCAACCGCCGAGGACCACACGCAATGGCAAAATGAGAGATCATACATCCAGGGTCGTGGGCAGCGCATAGATTATGTCCTGGCTTCAAACGACTTATTAAGGGAAGGACAGACGACATCGGCAGGGCACACCGCCCCACGGATCACTCGCATATCCTTGGACCAGCGAATGCAAGGCTCTGACCATTGCCCTTTGTTCTTCACGGTGCAAGCCGGCTCACAGCAACAACCCAAGGAGGAAGACCAGACTACCCTGCCAACGTCACAGGCGACGCTCGGGGACCCTGCTAACATGGAGGAGGAGACCGAACACCACCCAC
>JALQUY010000167.1 GCA_023260615.1 Schleiferiaceae bacterium | reverse complement strand
AAGCGATGCGGTGGGCAGCATCCATTTTTTCAGATTCTGAGCTGCTGCGCGTCAAGCAGAGCACTTGAGCGCCTTCCTCTGAGATCTGCACTTTCGCCACGTTGTTGGAGGTTTGAACGAGTCCGTCTACCTCGGGGTTCATGCGCAAGATGCCCGCAGGACAGCCTGAAATGGCAGCGAGCAAAGCGGCCTGTGCATCGGCTTCCAAGACTTTGGAGTTGGTGGGTCCCGTGGCGGTCAAGGTGATTTCTAGCGAAGGATCGGTGGCCTGATACTCTTTCTGGATGGAGGCTACCAGGGGGCCGAACGCCTGTTCAAGTACGTGAGTGTGGGACGCATCCATCACGACGGTCGCTTGACATTCGCGAGGGATGGCATTGCGAAGGTTGCCGCCCGCCATCGTGCTCAGCAGGATGCAGGCTTCACGCTCCAGATCTCGAAGCAAACGCGCCATGAGCAAATTCGCATTGCCGCGGCCCAAGTGGATGTCCATGCCGGAGTGCCCACCTGTCAATCCTTTGATTTGCAGGCTGTAGCCCATGGGCTGGGCCACGGGCGCTTTCCGATACGTCAAGCTGGACGTTGCGGTCACATCGATGCCACCGGCACAACCAATTGTCAATTCGCGATCGTCTTCCGTATCAATATTCAAGAGGTATTTACCTGTGATCCAGCCTTCTTGCAAGCCAAGAGCCCCCGTCATTCCAGTTTCCTCATCCGATGTAAAGAGTACCTCAATCGCAGGGTGGACGATTGTTTTGCTGCGAAGCACTGCAATCGCCATGGCAACACCTATGCCGTTATCCGCGCCTAACGTCGTGCCTTTGGCCTTGACCCAACCGTCTTCGACAATCATCTGGATGCCTTGGGTATCAAAATCGTGGTCGGTTCCCTCGTTCTTTTGGCAGACCATGTCCAAGTGCGCCTGAATAACCACCGTTGGCGCATGCTCCATCCCAGGGCTAGCGGGTTTGGTGATGCGCACATTGCCTACGGCATCTTTTGCCGTTGGCAAGCCCAAGTCCTCCCCTACTTTCACGGCAAAGGCCTGCACTTGGTCTTCGCGTTTGGATGGGCGGGGAACCGCATTGAGTTCTTCAAAGGCGTTCCAAAGTTCGGCAGGTTCTAGGTGAGCTAAAGGCGTTGACATGATTAACGAATACGTTCTTCTAAAAGTTGATCAGGGGAAAGTTCTGCGTCCGAAGACCCTTCGGGAGATTCCAGGACGTCTACTTCTGCGGCATAGTCCACCGAAGGTGTCCATTGGGCCTGGACTCCGTTCTTGCGGTCGTAGCGGTAGATAAGCGCCGATTGATTGTAGTAGCCACCGCCGGGAACATGCTTCCAGAGGTACATGCGGCGAGGGCCTTCAAAGGCGTTTGGAGTAGCCGAATCCATATACGCACTGAACCAAGCCATGTCCAAGCCCAACCATTCCCAGCGACCCGGGGTGGTCTGTGCCGCTTCAAATAACAAGGCGTCCAGGCGACGGAATTGGATATAGTCCAAGCGTTCGACTTGTGACCAAACCAAAGGTTGGCGCATTAAAAGCTGGGCATCTAAGGCGCTGCTCGACAAGACATTGCCCAACGTCCAAAATTCCGTTTTGGCGGCTTCAAATGGGCGGAGCTGATTGAGGATTCTAGCCGTCACCAAGACCTTGTCGCTTAAAGAAATAATTCGCGTGAAGACACCCACCGACGCACTCGCATCGAGCGTAGCGGAGCCTTGGTAATTCTTCTGAACAATGTCAGCGGTGTTTCCGCCTGCAGCCGCGTAGGCCTCCAAGAAGGCGGCATCGTTGGAGGTGCCATCCATTAGAAGTACCGTACGGCTTTTGGGGGCCATTTTTTGAGCGGCCACGGCACGTTCTGCTAAGCGTGTTATTTCGGCTGTTCGGTGCGAAGCTGCCGCAATCAAATAGGGCTTGTCGGTCACGTCCACTTTGCGCGAAACGGGGTTGATCACAGGTATCCCATTGGAAAGTGCCGCGAGGCTCTCACTGGCATCGCCACGGAAGGGCCCTATAATTTTGCATTCGCCATTTTGGCAAAGGGCTTGACGGTTGACATGGGACATAAAGACCTCTGGGCTGTAACTGACCAAAAAACCATTGGCTTCCATGCGGTAGGTATTGCTCGCCTCCACGTGCTCTACCAA
>JALQUY010000166.1 GCA_023260615.1 Schleiferiaceae bacterium | reverse complement strand
AATCGAAACCACTACCAGCGACTACGACCGTGAGAAGCTGCAGGAGCGTTTGGCCAAGTTGGCGGGCGGCGTGGCCGTTCTTTACGTAGGTGCTGCCTCTGAGGTGGAAATGAAAGAGAAGAAGGACCGTGTCGACGATGCGCTCGCTGCAACGCGTGCTGCCATCGAAGAGGGCATTGTTCCCGGTGGTGGTGTCGCCTTGGTGCGCGCCAGCCACGTACTGGACGGCCTTCAGGGTGCGAACATCGACGAGACCACGGGCATCAAGATCATTGCGCGTGCCATCGAAGAGCCTTTGCGCCAAATCGTTGCCAACGCTGGCCTAGAAGGTTCTGTTGTGGTTGCGAAAGTGAAAGAAGGCACCGACGACTTTGGTTTCAACGCTAAGTCAGACGAGTACTGCAGCATGTACGAAGCAGGCATCATCGATCCTACGAAGGTGACGCGTGTAGCTTTGGAAAATGCAGCGTCCGTAGCTTCCTTGTTGCTCACGACCGAAGCCACCATCGTGGAGCTTCCTAAGAAGGAATCTCCCATGCCTCCGATGGACGGCGGAATGGGCGGCATGATGTAATTCCCCCGGGGTTCGCACAGCCCCGATTGAACTTCAAAGAAGGAAACCCGGCCCTCGCGAGAGGCGCCGGGTTTTTTTGTGCTAAAGAGGCGCCGGTCGGTACAGTTACATCAAGGGCTGGCCCTGGCAGGCGTAGTACAGGAGGGCTCCGCCAAGGGGCAGGAACAAGTTGTCCAGGCCAACCGAGAGGTAGGCTTCTAGAACGGTGAGCAGTCCCAGTCCGATGAGAAAGGTGAGCGAGATGGGAAGCCCAAACGCCCACCCAAGACCTACGCCGAGTATAAAAAACGTGGTACTTCCCGCGAGCGATTTTCCCTGCATGCCCGGCCATTTGGGGGAGGGGATGCGTCCGCCCCATTCGGCCCCCACGTCCAGGATGCCCATGACCAACATTCCAAAGAAATAGCCTTCATCCCCCGTGTAGTTGAACGGTCCCCAAAGATGCTCCCCCGCCGAGGTGGCGTGGAGGCCATAGACGTAGCTGGTTACTAAAGCGATGCCCAAGGGGAATACGACTTCGCCCCAGGTTTTGCGCGGCACGTCGTGGATGCTCGATAGAATCTTAAAGGTTTTTGAAAGGGCCAATGCCCCCGTAAAGAGCACCGCCATGGCTACGATTTCAGAGGGGGGAAGCCACATAGGCAGGAGGCAGGCCACCAGGGCGGCCAAGATGTGCATGACTTTTCGGGTAACCGCAGCGGGCAGACGCGTGAGCCGTTTGAGGACCTCTGTCCCGCCAAAAAGCACCAAATACAAGCCTGTAACGAGGTAGAAATTGGTGGTAAGCATCATGCGAAGGTGTAGGAATGGTACTGACGGAATACAGTGATGTCGGGGTCGGGCATCCGGTTTACGCGGTTGTCGGCTTGGACCAGGGCATAGATGCATTTTTTAACCCCCGCCTTTTGGGCCAATTGGTGGAGTTTGCCCGCGACGGCATTGCCCATTTTCTGAGCCTGGTACTCCGGGAGTAGGCCAATGGTCTTAAAGATGAGGGTTCCATCGTCCAGCAAGAAGAGGTAGGCGAATCCGACCTTTTGGGCGCCCATTTGGACCCAGAATAGCCAGGGCTTGCCGCCATGGCTTTGGCTGATGGAGCTGGCCCAACTCGAGAATTGGTCCAATGTCAAACCTTCGTAGCCCCAATTGCCTGCAAAAATGGCGTGCACCATGGCGTGCAGGTCCTGAAGGTTTGCAGGATTTAAGTCTATGGGTTCCAGGGTAAATCCTTGGGCCTCCCATCCCTCGACGAAGGGCTGTGAAACATGGATCACGCCTTGGTAGTCGGTTCGCGATGCGCTCCGGTAGAAGGTCGTAGATGCGGGTTGGAGCTTTTCCATCCAGGGTCCGTAGTGGTCTTGGTTTCGCCACTCGCCCGGGAAAATGGGGCTGCCGTCACTGTCCGTGATGAAGCGGTAGGGCAGGAAGGTGGAACCCTGGAGCGGGCCTTGCCATTCGCCGGGGAAGGCGCTCCGAAGTTGGTGCCATTCCTGCTGGAAACCCTCAAAGTCTTCGGATTTGGTCTCAAAAAAGCCGAACGCCCATCCCTGTTCGCCCTGCCGATAGAGGACGCATTGGAAATGTTCGCCG
>JALQUY010000165.1 GCA_023260615.1 Schleiferiaceae bacterium | reverse complement strand
CATATTCTGGGCAGCAATCCGGTGACCGAGGCAGAAGCCCAGTCCTTCGCCTAAACGTTTGGATCGGTGTTACCGGGCTTTAGCGGCCTGGAGACTCGCTAGTTTGGCCGCCCGACGGTCCATACCTCGGTAGAAGCGCAAAGTCAGCCAAATGGCGCTTATGGTCAGACCCACCGCTAGGGCCGACCAAACGCCCACCTGCTCGTACCCGAGTACATGGCCCAAATACCATTCGAGCGGCAAAGCCACCACATAGTAGGCCACAAAGGTGATAGCCGTCGGAATCCGCACGTCTTGAATACCGCGCAGGGCTCCCAAGGCCGTCGCCTGCACCCCGTCCGACACCTGGAAAAGCGTAGCCACAATTAAGAGGGTAGCCGCGGCTTGCGCCACATCGATGTCTTCGGTGTAGGCGAAGGGCAGGTAGTTTCGGAACGCGAAGAAAACCAAGCCCGTAAAGAGCATAAAGAGTACCGTCAAGCCAAACAAGCTGGTCCCGGCCTGTCGAGCGCCCGAGACGTCTTTTTGGCCCATGTTTTGGCCAATTCGGATGGTGGCCGCGGCACCCAGTCCCGTCGCCGCCATGTAGGAAATGGACGCCAAACTAATGGCGACCTGATGGGCCGCGAGGGGTTTGGCCCCAAACGTGCCAATGATCCACGCCGATGCCGCAAAGGCGCTCACCTCAAAAATGTACTGGAAGCCGGAGGGCAATCCAATTTTCAGCAAGCTTCGTAACGCGGGTCCGGACACCTTGGCCGCCAGCCACTGCGCGGGATCCGCTTTGCCTCGACGCAGCACAAACCACCAAGCCGATACCATCATGTAGATGCGCGCCACTAGGGTGGCAATGCCAGCTCCCACAATGCCCCAGCTCGGGAAAATCCACCAGCCGTAGATCAACAGGGCATTCAAGCCAATATTGCCCAGATTGCCGTAGAGCGAAATCCGCATGGGGGTTTTGGTATCGCCCTGCCCTTCGAGGAACTGCTTGGCCGACATAAAGAGCATGAAGGGGATGTAGGAAGCCATGACTATCCACAGATAGGCCCTTGCCTCCTCTACGACGGCAGGCTCTTGCCCCGTAAACTGCACAAAGGCAAAAAGGGCCCACGCGAACAAGAACATAAAGAGGGAGGTCACCCCATTCACCACGGTGGCGTTCTTCAGCCAGCGCACGGCTTTGGCGGGGCGCTTTTGCCCGACGGCATGGGCGACCAGCGGCGTCAAGCCATAAGCCATGCCAATGCCAAAGACCAGCGGAACCCCTTGGATGGAGCTCGCCAGCGAAACAGCCGCCAAAGGAATGGTTCCCAAGGCGCCCACCATCATGGAGTCCGCTACACTCGCCGCAATGTGGCCAATTTGGCCGACAATGACCGGCAGGGCGAGAGGAAGATTCTCCCGCCACTGAAGGTCGATGCGCATTAGTCTTCCATCGCCTCGTAGCGCTCTACCTCACGGATGTAGAAGGTGTTCGCCTCGTCGAGGAGCTTGGACATTTCGTCGGTTAATTCGGTCTCATCCTCGCCTTCGATATCGTCGAGCCATTCTACCTCATCGCTGTCCAAATCGATAACAAAACGGGGGTATTCCGTGTGGATGATGAAGACATTTTCGGGGTGGTCCGTGTTGTCGCCAACGAGAAATTTGGGAATGGCCATAGCTAGGATTTTTAGAAGATTCTTCCCCGAAGGTACGGCAGGGGCGCAGTACATTTAAGGCGTGAAGGTCCTCTTTTTTGCCCGCCGAACGCTTCACCGCCAACCCGGTGGCGATACGGTGCATGTGACCCAATCCCTTCAAGCGCTCCAAGCCCAAGGCCACCACGTCCAATTGGTCACGGAAACCGCCGACCTCCAACGCGCCCTGAAAGCCGATTCTTGGGACGTCCTTCACTCCATCAACCTGGGCCGCCTTGCGGACCAGTACCCCTGCTATGCGGCCCGAAAAGCGCATCCCCACTTGAAGTGGGCGATCTCTACCGTTTGGGTCGATTACCGGGCCTACGACCGAAAGCGGTTATTTCTCCTTCGCAGCCTTCCTTCCTCTTGGGTGGAGTTTGCCAAGATGCTGGGCCGAGCCCTGCTGAGCGGCGACCGCTGGCCCGCTCTAGGCCTTCTCTTCATGCGCAAGCCCCTCCAAAAAATGGCCTGGACCGCCGATGTGCT
>JALQUY010000164.1 GCA_023260615.1 Schleiferiaceae bacterium | reverse complement strand
AGAGCGCACGGTAGCTTGAGCACCAACAAACCAACTAGCCAACAAACGCGCTAGCCAAGAAACGAGCGAACGAGTGAGCTAACGAACATTCGCGCCTACGGCGCGAAACACCCTTGAACCCTTAAACCCTTAAACCCTTTAACCCTCAGCACATATCCTCTGGCTTCACCCATGCGTCAAATTCGGCATCGGTGAGGTAGCCCAATTTCAGGGCGGCTTCGCGCAAGGTGCTGCCTTCGGCGTGGGCCGTCTTGGCAATTTTAGCGGCCTTGTCGTAGCCAATGTGCGTGTTTAAGGCGGTGACCAGCATCAAACTGTTTTCCAAGTGGCGCTTGATGACCGGCTTGTTGGGCTCGATGCCTACAGCGCACTTATCGGCGAAACTGACACAGGCGTCCCCGATGAGGCGGGCGCTTTGGAGAACGTTGGCGGCGATGACGGGCTTGAAGACGTTGAGTTCAAAGTGGCCGGTTGCACCGCCGATGCTCACGGCGACATCGTTGCCCATGACTTGTGCGGCGACCATGGTGAGGGCTTCGGGCTGGGTGGGGTTCACCTTGCCGGGCATGATGGAGGAGCCGGGCTCGTTGTCGGGAATGATGATTTCACCGATGCCGGAGCGGGGGCCGCTGCTGAGCATGCGAATGTCATTGCCAATTTTCATGAGCGAAACGGCGACGCGCTTGAGGGCGCCGGAGAGTTCGACCATGGCGTCGTGGGCGGCGAGGGCTTCAAACTTGTTGGGAGCCGAAACGAAGGGCTGGCCGGTGAGTTCGGCGATTTTGGCGGCCACGTGTTCCGAGTAGCCTTTGGGCGTGTTGAGGCCGGTGCCAACGGCGGTTCCGCCGAGGGCGAGTTCGGCCACCATGCCGAGGGCGTTTTCGATGGCGCGGATGCCGTTGTCGAGTTGTTGGACGTAGCCGGAAAATTCTTGGCCCAAGGTGAGGGGGGTGGCGTCCATGAAGTGCGTTCGGCCCGTTTTGACGATGTCTTTAAACGCTTCACTTTTTGCAGCGAGAATGGAGCGCAAATGCTTCATGCCGGGAAGCGTCACGTTCACCACCTGGAGGTAGGCCGCAATGTGCATGGCCGTGGGGAAGGTGTCGTTGGACGACTGCGACTTGTTGACGTCGTCGTTGGGGTGCAGGACCTTGTTGGCGTCGGTGAGCGCACCTCCTTGCAGGACATGGCCGCGGTAGGCAATCACCTCGTTGCAGTTCATGTTGCTCTGCGTGCCCGAACCGGTCTGCCAAATCACCAGAGGGAATTGGTCGTCCAGCTGGCCGGCGATGATTTCGTCGCAGACGTTGGCGATGAGTTGCGCTTTTTCGGGAGAAAGGACGCCCAGGTCGGCATTGGTCAAGGCCGCAGCTTTCTTTAAGTAGCCAAATGCGTGGATGATTTCCTTGGGCATGCTGCCTTCGGGGCCGATTTTGAAGTTGTTGCGTGAACGCTCCGTTTGGGCGCCCCAGTAGGCTTCGGCGGGTACGTGGACCTCGCCCATCGTGTCTCTTTCAATGCGTGTGCTCATAATTGCAAAGGTAGCATTCAAGGCAAGCGAAGTTGAATGTATCTTTGTCACAAATTCAAAACGTACACCATGAAATTCGTTGGTTTCCTCATCGCCTTGTTGATCATCTTGACTGGATTTAGCATGCTGCTCTTCTTGGGCTTGTTTGTAGGCTATTGGTTGACTTTGATCGGCTTGGAGCGTGTGGCTCCCAAGTTTGTGTACAAGTTGATTGGACATACGGAAGAGGCCTAAGGGCTAAATCTTCTAGCAACTAAAAAACCGCGCTGAGAGGCGCGGTTTTTTTATGCGTAAACGTTTAGAAATTCGAGGGAAGTACGTGGCGCTTTAACGCGGTTTACACGTGCTTTTCGCCTAGTTTGAGTTTCACTTCCGTGACGTACTGTTTGATGTCCTGCTCTTTGTCGCGCGGGCAAATGAGAAGGCGGTCTTCCGATTGGATGACGATGTAGCCCTCTAAACCGTCCAAAACGGCCACGACATGCGCGGGAACTGAAATGATGTTGTCCTTGGCGTCAAAAAGGAGCACGTTGGGGGTGGCACCCGTATTGCCTTGGGCGTCTTCTTTGCGTTGCTCGTGCACGGCGCCCCAGGAACCGAGGTCGCTCCAACCAAATTCGGCGGGCAAAACGTAGACTTGAGGGGCTTTTTCCA
>JALQUY010000163.1 GCA_023260615.1 Schleiferiaceae bacterium | reverse complement strand
AAGACACTTTTGGAGTCAAAAAGCAAGCGGCCAATGAGGGTAGATTTTCCGTCGTCGACGGAGCCAGCCGTGGTAAATCGTAGTAGGTTCATAATCGTATCGGGGCTTAGAAATAGCCTTCTTTTTTGCGTTCTTCCATGGCGTTTTCACTGCGCTTGTCGTCTTCGCGGTTGCCGCGTTCGGTCTGGCGTGAGGTTTCGATTTCGGTGATCACATCGTCGAGCTCCACGGCGGTTGATTCAATGCCGCCGGTAATCGTGATATCCCCCAGGGTACGGAAGCGCACCATTTTTTCTTGGGGAATTTCCGTGGGGCGAAGCGTGATAAAGTCACTCACAGGAATCCAGGAATTGCTGCGCCAAATCACGTTGCGCATGCGGGCAAAATAGAGTTCGGGGAGTTCGATGTTCTCGCGGCGGATGTAGTGCCAAACGTCCATCTCCGTCCAGTTGGAAATGGGGAACACGCGGAAGTGCTCGCCGGGGCGTTTTTTCCCGTTGAAGAGGTTCCAAAGCTCGGGGCGTTGGTTCTTGGGGTCCCACTGCCCAAAGTCGTCGCGGTGGCTGAAAAAGCGCTCTTTGGCGCGGGCCTTTTCCTCGTCGCGGCGGGCACCGCCCATCAAACAGTCAAATTGATGGTTTTCAATGGTTTCCAGAAGCGTAGTCGTTTGCAAACGGTTGCGATTGGCCGCCAGGCCGGTCTCCTCTTGCACGCTGCCGCGGTCGATCGAGTCTTGCACCAAGCCTACAATCAGGCGCGTCTTCATCTGCTCGACAAAGGCGTCGCGAAAGGCAATGGCCTCTGGGAAGTTGTGGCCCGTATCAATGTGGACGAGGGGGAAGGGCAGGTTGGCTGGGGCAAAGGCTTTTCGGGCCAAATGGCTCACTACAATGGAGTCTTTGCCTCCCGAAAAGAGGATGCCCGGATTTTCAAACTGGGCGTAGACTTCGCGAATGACGTAGATCGCTTCCGCTTCTAATTCGTCTAAATGGTCGTGTAAACTCATGCGATGTGTTGAAGGATTTGCTGGCAGCAGGTGGCCAGGTCGTTTTCAGCCGTTTGAACGCGCAGCTCAGGCTGTGCTGGGGCTTCAAAAGGGGAGGAGATGCCGGTAAAATCGGGGATTAAGCCTTGGCGGGCCTTGGCGTAGAGGCCCTTGACGTCGCGGGATTCGCAGACTTCCAGGGGGCAGTCGACGTAGATTTCGACAAAGCGCTCTGGGCCGACGATGCTGCGCGCTTTCTCGCGGTCCGCGGCGAAGGGGCTGACAAAGGCGGTCAGGACGATGAGTCCGGCGTCGGCCATCAGTTTGGCCACTTCCGCCACGCGCCGAATGTTTTCCGTTCGGTCCGCCTCGCTGAAGCCGAGGTCGCCGTTCAAGCCGTGGCGCAAATTGTCGCCATCCAGCAAAAAGGTGTGGCGGCCAGCCGCGTGCAGGGCTTGCTCCACCTCGTTGGCCAAGGTGCTTTTTCCGCTGCCGCTGAGTCCGGTGAACCAAAGGACTTGCCCGCGTTGGCCCAGGGCTTTTTCGCGGTCAGAAGGCCCAATTTGGTAGGCCTGGCGGACGACGTGTTCAGAGGATTTCATCGCTTAAAGGAGGTACAAATAGGTAAGGATAACGAGCGAGTAAACGGCAGTCACCCAAGCGCCAAAGCGCAGGTAGTCGCGGGATTGGTAGGCGCCGGGGCCCATGACCATGAGGTTGGTTTGGTAGCCGAAGGGCGTTAAAAAGGCGTTGGAGGCGCCAAAGGCCAAGGCGAGGAAGCCGTGGAGGGGGCTGAGTTCGGGCTGGCTGGAAATGCATACCGCCACTACGGGGAACATCAAGGCCACCGCGGCCACATTGGTCATCAAGTTGGTGAGCAGGGTCGTGGCGCCAAATATCAGCAGGATCCACGTAAAGGCGGACCAGCTGGACGCCGCAGGGAGGTGGGCAAAGGCCTCCAAGATCAGGCCCGAATCCATCAAGGCTTTGGAGAAGCCCAGCGCACACATGAGCACGACGATGAGTTCCCAGTCCAAGGACTTCTTGAAATCGCTCCAGCCCAACCAGCCCACGGCTGCCAAGGTCGCCGCTAGGCCGAGGAGCATGGTTAAGAAGTCTAGGGCTCCGATCGCATAGGCGGCTGCAAAGACTACCGTGCCCGCAAGCAGTGCCGTTTTTTTCAAGGCCGTCAAGGGCTGCACGGGGGCTTGGGTGGTCAAGCTGTAGAGGTGCTTGGAATCGGCCATGAGCT
>JALQUY010000162.1 GCA_023260615.1 Schleiferiaceae bacterium | reverse complement strand
AGCGGCTGGCATATTTATGGGGGTTCGGCCCTGGAAGAGTCCGGCTGGAAAGTGGGCAACGACGCCATCACGTTTGACCCCGATCGCGAAGACGGTCACGACCTTATCAGCGATGCCGAATACAGCAACTTCCACCTCAGTTTGGAGTGGAAAATTTCGGAAGGCGGTAACAGCGGCATCATGTTCTACGTGAAGGAAGATCCTCAGTACCAGTACCCTTGGCTGACTGGCCCTGAAATGCAAGTGCTCGACAACGGCAGCGAAGAAAAGCCCGGCCACGCTGACGCTGCCTATCCCAAACACCGTGCGGGCGACCTCTACGACTTGATTTCGTGCTACGAAGAGGTGGCACACCCTGCCGGCGAATGGAACCACGCCGAAATCATCGCCAACAACGGCGACCTGACCTTCAAACTCAACGACGTGGTCGTGGTCGAAACGACCATGTGGAACGACGAGTGGGACGCCATGGTGGAGGCCTCCAAGTTTGTGTCCATGCCTGACTTTGGAACCTACCACAGCGGCAAGTTGTGCCTGCAGGACCACGGCAACAAGGTTTGGTACCGGAACATCAAGATTAAGCAGCTCTAAGCGTTTAACACCTTTATTTTCAGGCCTATCGGGCCGAAACCGCCTCGTCGAACGAGGCGGTTTTTTGTGCTTTAAACGTTTATACGTACCTATTTTATTTTTTATACGTACATTTAATGCATGGACAAAAAACTCACCCTAAAACTCTCGGAAGACGTCATCGAGAATGTGAAGCGGTATGCGGATACGCATGGGACAAGCGTTTCAAAGCTTGCAGAAGCCTTTTTTGAGAGTCTCTATGTTCCCCAGGAATTGGAACTCGACGAAGATCTAAAGCGAATCATTTTGTCTCCAGCACCTCACACGGACAATCCACGCGAGGAATACCGTGAAGCCGTGATGCGTCGTTACCAATGAAGGTTTTCATTGACACTAACGTCCTTCTGGACCTCATGTTGGATAGACCGGAATTCAAGAATGCATCGGCTTCCTGTATCCAAGGCCTGCGAAATCATGGTGCAGGTCTTTACATTTCCTCACTCACGGTCATACACGCATATTATTTCATGCGTAAAACCCATGGCCACGAGAAATCTATGGAAATCACCCAATACACGCTTGACATGTTCCATGTCCTGCCCTCTGATGCTTCGACGCTTCAAAGAAGTATGAGTTTACATTTCAATGATTTAGAAGACGCTCATCAATGCGCCATCGCCCTTCAGGGAAACTGCGACTATTTAGTCACACGTGACTTGAAAGGCTTCAAAAAAGCCCCACTCACCATTCTCAGCCCAGCTGAAATGTTAAGCCACCTCCAATTGAAATCATGACCCGAATCCTTCTCCTTGGCCTACTCTTTACGGGCTGTCTCACCGCCACCGCCCAAGAACTCCCCTCACGGCGAGCCATTAAAAAGGAGGTGCGCGCATGGCAAAAGGAACAAAACCACGAAATGGCTACAGAGGGTTCGAGTCCCATGGACTCGGCGGCACGCGTAAATTTCACGAAGCTTCCCTTCTACCCCATTAACCTCGGCGCCTATCAAGCCGTGAAATGGGAGCGCTGTGCAGATTCGGCCTGGTTTGAAATGCCCACCACGACCGCACGCAAGCCCATCTACCGCAAGTATGCGACGCTGTACTTCACCCATGCGGACGGCCAGACCTACTCGCTGACCGCCTACCAATCGCAAGCCCTGCTCGACAAGGAGGAATACGTGAACTACCTCTTCGTTCCCTTTGGGGATGCCACGAATGGCACCGATACGTACGGCGGCGGACGCTATGTGGAGGTGACGCGGGGCGAGTGGATTTTGGATTTCAACAAGGCCTACAATCCCTATTGTGCGTATTCGGGGCGCTATTCCTGCCCCAAGGTGCCTCTGGAGAACATCCTCCCCATTCCCATCTTGGCGGGTACCAAGTACGTCGGGCAGCATTAAAAAAGCCCCGCCGGCGGGTGCCGCGGGGCTCTGAGAAGCTTTTAAGCGTTTAACCGATTACTCGGGCTTGACGGCCACAGCGGGCTGCAAAGCGGCTTTTCCGTAGTCGCTGGAGGCCTTGAGGCATTCCATGGCGGTTTGGCCTGCTTGGCATTCGTCCTGCTCCAAGAAGTAGTGCTGCATGCCAGCTTGCTCGCGGGCGGCGAAGATGCGAAGCCAATCGATTTGACCCTGGCCCACAGGCACTTGGAGGGCAGAATCGATGGGAT
>JALQUY010000161.1 GCA_023260615.1 Schleiferiaceae bacterium | reverse complement strand
TGGTGAGCGTTGGGCCCTTTAGCGCCTTTGCCCCCGGGGACGAAATCACCCTCGCCTTCGCCTTTGTTATGGGCAAAAAAGTGGACGATGGCCAGCCCAATAGCGCCAACACTGCGGCCCAAAAAGCGCGCTTCATCAGCAATGCCGAATGGGCCCAAGTGGCGTACAACGGCGAAGACATCAACTTCAACGGCCTCCTCGACGAGGGCGAAGACCGCGACGGCAATGGCAAAATCACCCGCTTCATTCTTCCCAGCCCCCCTGATGCCCCCCGCATGCGCGCCGTCCCTGGCGACCACCGCATTGATCTCTTCTGGGCGCGCAATGCCGAAGAAAGTGTGGACCCCATCACTCAGAAAAAGGACTTCGAAGGCTACCGGGTCTATTTGAGCCGCCTAGGCTTTGATGTGGAAGGCAGTCAAAACCTCTCCGAAGATTTTGTCCGCGCCGCCGAATACGACCTGTCGGGCAACGGCCTCTTCTATGAAACGGGCCTGGCCGACATCGCCCTGCCTGAACCGCTGTATTTTGCGGGCGACACCACCGCCTACCACTACCATTATGCCTTGGAAGGCTTGCCCAATGGATGGCAGCACGCAGTCGCCGTGACCGCCTTTGACCAGGGAAATCCGGACACCCAGCTGGAATCGCTGGAATCCAGCTTCTTGGCCAATGACGTGCGGGCCTTTGCTGGCACCCCTGCCAACCCCAGCATGAAGAACTTCCCACCCTTCGTTTACCCCAACCCCTATTACGCGGGGGCCGCCTGGGAGGGCCAATCCAATTTCCAAGAGGAATCCCGAAAGTTGGTCTTTGCCAACCTCCCCGCGGATTGCCGCATTACGATTACCTCCCCTGCGGGCGATGTCATGGACCAGTTTGAGCACCATGCGGACTACCAGGGCGGCGATATTCGCTGGTTCCAAACCTTTGCGGGCGAATCTGCCGAAGACCGCGTCTTCTCGGGCGGCGAACACGCCTGGGACTTGCTGACCGACCAAAGCCAAATCCTCGCCCGAGGACTCTACTTCTACGCCGTCCAAGACCTCCAGACCGGAGAACTCTTTACCGGCCAATTCACCGTTCTCAAATGATCAACCCCTCTCCTATGAAGCGCTTTCTGACCCTTTGTGTAAGTCTTGTGAGTTTTGCCCTGTTTGGCCAAACCTTGCCCTACACCTCGATCACCAACATCCAGTACGTGTCTCCCAGCAACCTGGCCGCGTGCAACGATACATCCGCCTACCTGGGCGACACCGTCATGACCTACGGCATCGTGGTCACTCCGGGCGATGTGTCTGAGGTGGCTTCAGGCTCCGTACAGGGCGGTCACCGTCCCTTCTTCTTCTTGGTGGATACGGTCGCGCAGGGCGCCGCCGGATCTTTCCGTGGCATGGAGTGCATGGGCGTTTACACCAATGCCCAAGGCCAACTCCTCCCCTTGCCCAACGTGGAGTATTTGCTCCCAGGTGATTTGGTCAAGTTTACCGGCCGCGTGGGCGTATACAACAACGGCACTCAGCTAGAGGCCATCGACGGCAACTCCTTGCAGGTGATCGGCTCTCGTCCCGTTCCAACTCCCGCGCAGATCACGGTGGGCGATTTGAACGACCCCTTGCGCGTCAACATTCTGACCACGGGCGAGCAGTGGGAGAACGCCTTTGTCGAATTCAACAACGTCACCGTTACGGAGGTTATTCCTTTTTCGGGCAACCGCATCAGCTTCAATGTGGTGGACGGCAACGGCAACAAGATTAACGTTTCGGACCGCTTCTTGGCCCAAAAACTCCCCTCTTGGCAAACCGTCAATCCCTATTCTCCCCAGTCCACGGGATCCTTTGTTCCTCCAACTGACCAAATTAAAGCACCAACAATTAAACCATAATCCCAATCACCAAAAAAGAATATTGGTATTCCTATACTTAATCCAAATAAGATAGGCATAAATTCAACAAGTATCATTACAGCTTCAATTAAGCTTGTTCCTAAAGACTCCATTATTCTAGAAAACTTTATTGTATCCTCTTGAACTCTTTGAGCCGCTCCTTCAATTTTTCGAGCTTTATCATAAACGCTATGATACCATTCAACCATAGCAGTTCTCCATCTGAACAAATAGTGTGAAGTAAAAAAACTAACAACTACTGCTACACCAACATACATAGCAGCCAAAGTTATGAAAGATAATAAGCTTGCCCAATACTCTTCTATAGTAATAGAGTTTGGTGCACCTAAGGCTTTTTG
>JALQUY010000160.1 GCA_023260615.1 Schleiferiaceae bacterium | reverse complement strand
AGGCCATTCGGAGGCCCCAGTCGGAGGTCGTTCCTTCCAAAAATGCGCGCTCCTCCGCGTGCAAAAATTTCCCGGCGATGCGCTGCAGCTGTGGCCGTGGGCCTTCGACGTCTACCCCAACGGCAGCATAGGGATGGAAAACGGCACAGGCATGCTGGCCTCCATGGCTCAGACTCAGATGCCCTTCTTTCACAAATGGACGGTCGCCGTCGTATTGGATGCCTGCGGCGAGCCCGGGACGAATATCCTCTAACGCGTACCGAGCGGCCAGAAAGTGGGAACGGCGGGTGTCATTGGAAAAGGCCGCCCAGCGTTCGGCGTCCGCGGGGGAAAGGAAGGTCGGCGAGGGGAGGGGCGGGGAACCAACCTCAATAGGACAACGCCCTAATTTCAAGCCGAAAAGACCAATATTTTGGAACTCCTCCGAAACCTTCTTTGTACTTTTGCCGTTCCAATCCATAAACAACGCGAAATTCAAGGAAATTATGGCAGCGTCCAACTATATCCCCTACAAAGTCAAAGACATGTCCCTCGCCGAGTGGGGCCGCAAAGAAATCACCCTTGCCGAGGCAGAGATGCCCGGATTGATGGCTTTGCGCAGTGAGTATGGCGCTTCTAAGCCCTTGGCTGGAGCCCGCATTGCCGGTTGCTTGCACATGACCATTCAAACCGCTGTTCTCATTGAAACGCTTGTTGAATTGGGTGCAGACGTAACCTGGTCTTCATGTAACATTTTCTCTACCCAGGACCACGCAGCAGCAGCCATCGCCGCAGCGGGCATTCCCGTTTACGCCTGGAAGGGCATGAACGAAGAAGAATTTGACTGGTGTATCGAGCAAACTTTGTTCTTTGGCGAAGACCAACAGCCTTTGAATATGATTTTGGACGATGGCGGCGACTTGACCAACATGGTCCTCGACCGCTACCCCGAATTGGCCCCCGGTATTGGCGGTCTATCAGAAGAGACGACGACGGGTGTCCACCGTTTGTACGAACGCATGATCAAAGGCACCTTGCCTATGCCTGCCATTAACGTGAACGATTCGGTCACAAAGAGCAAGTTTGACAACAAATACGGCTGCCGCGAATCTGCGGTAGACGCCATCCGCCGTGCTACGGATTTGATGATTGCGGGCAAAGTGGTGGTTTGTGCAGGCTACGGTGACGTAGGCAAGGGCACGGCTGCTTCATTCAAGGCTGCAGGTGCCCGTGTGATCGTGACCGAAATTGACCCCATCTGCGCCCTTCAGGCCGTGATGGACGGTTTTGAGGTTCGCCGCATGGACGACGTAGTGGGCATGGCCGGCATCGTCATCACCTCTACAGGCAACAAAAACATCATCGTCGACCGTCACTTCAAAATGATGAAGGACAAGACCGTAGTCTGTAACATTGGCCACTTCGACAACGAGATCGACATGGCGTGGTTGAATAAGAATTATGGTCAAACCAAATCCACCATTAAGCCTCAAGTGGATCTTTATAACGTAGATGGCAACGACATCATCATTTTGGCAGAAGGACGTCTCGTGAATTTGGGTTGTGCCACGGGCCACCCCAGCTTTGTCATGTCCAACAGCTTTACCAACCAGGTTTTGGCGCAAATCGAGTTGTACACCAATCCCGGCAAATACCCCAACGAAGTCTTCACCTTGCCCAAGCATTTGGACGAGAAGGTAGCTGCCTTGCACTTGGCGGCTGTGGGTGCGGAGTTGGATACGCTTTCTAAGGATCAAGCCGATTACATCGGTGTCACCGTAGAAGGCCCCTTCAAGCCTGAAACCTACCGCTACTAAGTCTGCGGTTTTACCCAACAAAAAGGGCGCCCATTGGGCGCCCTTTTTTCATTCTAGAAGTACAATTTTAGATCCCGAAGGCCTTTTGAATGGCCGCTACAGAATCCAATTTCTCCCAGGTGAAGAGTTCCACCTTCACGGTTTTCACTTCGATTCCCTTGTCGGTAGGACGCTTGAATTGCTTCTCCACGATTTCAGGATTGCGGCCCATGTGGCCGTAAGCTGCAGTTTCAGCGTAGATAGGTTGGCGCAAGCCAAACTTGGTCTCGATGCCGTAGGGACGGAGGTCAAACAAAGACTGAACCGTCTGGGCAATGGCGCCATCTGTCAATTTCTTGCCATCTGCACCACGGACCTTCGCCGTGTTGTAGGTGTTGATGTAGAAGCCAACAGGCTCAGCTACGCCAATGGCATAAGCCAATTGCACCAAGACTTGCTTCGCCACACCCGCAGCGACGAGGTT
>JALQUY010000015.1 GCA_023260615.1 Schleiferiaceae bacterium | reverse complement strand
TTCGGTCACGCGTGCCTGAACACTGTACCAACCTTCCATGAAGGGCATGGCCTCAAAATGCACGTACACCTCACCGGATGCGGGCAATACGGAAGGCGCAAATCCATGGGCATGCATCGCCAGGGGTGCAATAAATCGACCGTCATTTCCGTGGACGTTCAAGCGAATGTCCACATCGTGCTGATCGCCCTCGCCTTCGTAGGCAATGCGCAGGGTGTTGGCCACCCCGGTTTGCGGCGGGCCGGCCATCCACTCCATATCGGTCAGGCGCAGTTTGCCACTGCCTGAAGCCACCCCATGCCCGGAAGCAAACGCTTCTTTGGGGCCATGTGCGTGTTGCAGGTAGTCGCTCACAAGATCGGCCGAAGCGCCATAGCGCACTTTCTCGCCGCGGTCGAGCCAAAGGGACTGCGGACACAGGGACTGCAGGGCGTAGAGGTTGTGCGAGACGAAGAGCACGGTTCGGCCCTTTTCGCTCATTTGGGCCTCCATACTCTGCAAGCATTTGGCCTGGAAACTGGCGTCGCCCACAGCCAAAACTTCATCCACCACTAAGATATCCGCATGCAAATGCGCGGCCACGGAAAAGCCCAAACGCACCTTCATGCCGCTCGAATAGTGCTTGATCGGGTGGTCCATGTACTGGTCGTGCAGGCCGGCAAATTCCTGAATGGCTTCCATGCGCTGCGCCATTTCTGGACGCGACATGCCGTGCAAGGCACCGCTGAGGTAGACGTTTTCGCGGCCCGACAAATCGGGGTGGAATCCGGTGCCCACCTCGAGCAGGCTGGTCATTTGGCCGCGGTACTGGTAGCCCCCTGCACTCGGATGCGTGAGGCCCGACAACAGCTTCAGCAGCGTGGACTTGCCCGCACCGTTGGGGCCCATAAGGCCAAGCGCGGACCCCGCGGCCACCTCCAAATCCAAGGGCTTCAAGGCCCAGTAGTGGGTGCCTTTAAAAGAGCCCCGGCCAAAATACCGTTTGGCCAGGCCCTGCGTTTGAAGGGCGAGGTGCGAAGGCAGGCTCATAGGTCGTCGATCAAGGTGCGTTCAACGGCTTTCAGGGCCCAGGTGCCCGTCACAAAGAGTCCAAAGGCCACGCCAAAGGAAATCAGGTGGTAGTCGTTCCAATTACCCAGCCCTAGCCAGCCAAAGCGCATGCCATCGGCCACCCCGACAAAGGGATTGAGGTAAAGGAGCCACGCGTTGTCGCCCAGGGCGCTGGCGAAGCGTTCGGTCGGATAGGCGATAGGGGTTAGCAAAAAGAGGCCTTGCACCAAAAAGGGAAGTAGGGCCAATCCGTCGCGGTAGCGCACCGAAAGGGCCGCAATCCAATAGGCCAAGCCCAATGCGGCATAGAGGCCCATCGCGGCAAAAAAGAGCACCCAATGCAGGCCCTCGATCCACATTCCCGTGGTCCAGCCCCGATACACCCAAAACAGCAGCGTAGCCACCGAAAAATCCACCAGGGCCACTCCGGCTTTGCTCAGGGGGAGGGCGGTTCGGGGAAAGAAAACTTTACTGACGATGTGCTGGTTGTGCACCAAGCTCGGCGCACCCTGCAAAAGAATATGCTGGGCCATGAGCCAAGCGGGCAGTGCGGCAAAGGCGTAGAGTGGGTAGGAAAGACCGTAAGGAGCCTCCACCTTCACAATCCACGAAAAGACCACCAGGACGATGGCGGCGGCTAGGAGGGGCTGTCCAATGGACCAGAGCCAGCCCATGCGCGTTTGGGCGTAGCGCAACTGCAGGTCGCGTCGCGCAAAGGCCCAGGCGACGCTGCGCGCACGCCGAATCTCCGCAGCGCTCCTGCGCCACAACGGGTCTTTTGCGTGAACAGTCGTTACCGATTTACTCATAGCGTAGGGCTTCGATCGGATCCAATCGAGCCGCCTGACGCGCGGGGTACCACCCGGAGACAATGCCAACTAAAACGGAAACGATCAACGCTAAGATCATCCATTTTAGGGGGAAAACCGCAGGAGAATCCATGATTACGGCCATGCCATTGCCGACGGCAAGTCCAAGGACCGTGCCCATCAGGCCTCCGATCAGGGAAACGAGAACGGCTTCGGACAGGAATTGTAAGACGATGATGCGCTGGTTGGCGCCTAGAGCTTTGCGGGTGCCGATCTCGCGGGTGCGTTCGGTCACGGAGACGAGCATGATGTTCATGAGCGCCACGGATGCCCCCAGCAGGGTGATAAAGCCGATGAGGGCCGCGCCCATGCTAACAGAACTCAGGGACTCGATGAGAATGGAGGCCAAGCTGTCGCTGCGTCGAATGTTGAAGTTGTTTTCTTCGCCGGGACGCAACTTTCGAATGGCGCGCATGGCGGCGGTGGCTTGATCAATGGTGGCATCCAGATACAGGGCATCGGGGGCCATTACGCTGGTTACATAGGACGAATAGGGCGTTCCAAAGTCTTGATGGCCCGTCATCAAGGGCAGGTAGACCATGTTGTCCGAGGCCATAAAGCCGCTGTTGCCTTTGGGCTTTGTAATGCCGATGACGGTGTAGGGTTTGTTGCCACTGATCCGAATGCGCTTGCCCAGCGCCCCGCCGTTGGGGAAGAGTTTGGTCGCCACATCCGGAGCGATAAGGGCTACCGCGCGCGCCTCGTTTAATTCAATCGGGGAGAAGTAGCGCCCTTCGGCGAGCTCTAGGGCATTGACCTCGGGGTAGTGCTTGTCCGCGGCCATGACGCGAACGTTGGGATTCGTCTCCTTCCCTTCGTAGAAAATCACCGCCGTGCCCATCAAATCGTCGCTTACACTCGCCACAATGCCTTGCGCATCAAGGTTCTCCCGAAGTTTGATCGCTGTGCGCAGCGGAATTTGGGGTTGCTCTTTCTCTCGCATACCACTTCGGCCGATTTGAATATTCATGCCGCCTTGTTGAATCGTAAAGGTATTCGCGCCCATCGAGGTGAATTGGCCCGAAATACTGGACTCCATCACGCTCGTCGCCGTCAACATGCCCACCAAGGCCGTAATGCCAATGGCGATGATTAAAGCGGTTAAAACGGCCCGAAGTAGCTGGGCCCTAAGCGCTTGAACGGCCATTGTAACAGCTTCAATGAGGATGGGGATGCGGAATTTCTGCATAGTTCGTGTAAAGGTAGTGGGTGGATGGCTTGGCTTTTGCACCTTTGCAGTCCCATGATGCTGAACAAATTACATGCCGCCTTCGCGGCTCTTGCCCTTTCTTTTGCGGCCCAGGCCCAATACGTGTACGTGGACTTTAACGACACCACCCTCTCCGTGAATGGTCAAATCGTTGATTTGGACGTCAACCAGGATACGGCTATGGACTTCCGATTCACCTTGCTACGGGACACAGGCACGACGACCAATTTGATTGATGCGGCGTTGGTTTCTCCTTTTGATTCTGTGAATGGCGCTATTTTGGGCCAGCAGCGCGGTCTCTTCCATTACGCGGACCGCCTGGAGGTGGGTGATCTGATTGGCGCGACGTCGAGCTGGGCAGGCATGTCCCCTTCGGACGAGTACGGCACCATCGACTACCGCTTTGACAGCGTGCACGATCCCTATTCGCAGTGGCAAGCGCCGTACTCGGATGGCTTTTTGGGTACCCGAACGGAAAAGAACGGGCAATTCATCTACGGATGGATCCGCCTCCAAATGGCTGCCGACGGCAAGTCCTTCACGCTTAAAGACTGTGCCTACCAGCAAAAAGCGGACAGCACCATCGAAGCGGGGCACCTCTGGATTTCCGTCCCTGAAGTGGGTATGGAAGGGTACAGCTGGCGCGTGGCTCAAGGCGGATTGTACCTTCAACGCCCTGCCAATCAAGCGGCTGCACAGGTTCGAGTGCTTAGCTTGAACGGCCAAACCCTCCTCTCCGGCACATGGCGCGAGGAAGACTGGGCGATGCCCATAGCTGCGCTGCCGTCCTCTGTCGTGCTGCTCGTGGTGGAATGCGAGGGCCAGCATTGGGTTGAGCGCATCCCGCTCGTCCAGCCTTGAGGTTAAAAACTTTCTTGTAATTCGGTCGATTTGACATAAAATCGGCAGTGAATTCGGTCGTTTCCGAAGTATTTTTGCGTCAAATACCCAACGTATGGCATTTGATATTGAAATGATCCGCGGTTTCTACGAGCGCTTTCCTGGGCGCGTAGCTGCGGCACGCAATGTGGTCGGACATCCGCTGACCCTCTCTGAAAAGATTTTGTACGCCCACCTTTGGCAGGGCGATGCGACCGAGGCTTACCAGCGCGGTGCTTCGTATGTGGATTTTGCACCGGACCGAGTAGCTATGCAAGATGCAACGGCGCAAATGGCCCTGCTCCAGTTCATGCAGGCGGGCCGCAAGAAAGTAGCGGTTCCTTCTACAGCGCACTGCGACCACTTGATTCAGGCGCGAGTTGGTGCTTCTGCGGATTTGCAGGATGCAGTTAACAAGAGCAACGAGGTCTTCAACTTCTTGGCTTCGGTCTCCAACAAATACGGCATTGGCTTCTGGAAGCCCGGTGCAGGTATTATCCACCAAGTAGTATTGGAAAACTACGCCTTCCCCGGAGGTATGATGATCGGTACGGACTCGCACACGGTGAACGCCGGCGGTCTGGGCATGGTAGCCATCGGTGTAGGCGGTGCGGATGCCGTAGACGTGATGGCCGGTATGGCCTGGGAATTGAAATTCCCTAAGCTCATCGGTGTGAAGTTGACCGGCGAACTCAACGGCTGGGCTTCTGCAAAGGACGTGATCCTCAAGGTGGCAGGCATCCTGACGGTGAAGGGTGGAACGGGAGCAATTGTCGAGTACTTCGGCGAAGGGGCTACCTCTCTTTCGTGTACCGGTAAAGGCACCATCTGTAATATGGGTGCTGAAATTGGCGCCACCACCTCCACGTTTGCCTACGATGCCTCCATGGAGCGCTACCTGCGCGCCACGGACCGCAGTGATGTGGCTGATTTGGCCAATGCCGTTGCGGGTGAATTGACCGCCGATGCGGACGTCTATGCACATCCCGAGAAGTACTTCGATCAAGTGATTGAAATCAACTTGTCTGAATTGGAGCCCCACGTGAACGGTCCATTTACGCCCGATTTGGCCACCCCTATCTCCAAGTTGGGCGAGGTGGCCAAAGCCAACGGCTGGCCTTTGGACGTGGAAGTGGGTCTGATCGGTTCCTGCACCAACTCTTCCTACGAAGATTTGACTCGTGCAGCCTCGGTAGCCAAGCAAGCCGCGGCTAAGAAGCTGACCGTCAACGCCGAATATTCTGTAACGCCTGGTTCGGAGCAAGTGCGCTACACGGCGGAACGCGACGGATTGCTCGGCGAGTTTGAAGCCATCGGCGGCAAAGTATTTGCCAATGCCTGCGGCCCCTGTATTGGTCAGTGGGCGCGCGAGGGCGCGGACAAGGGCGAGAAGAACACCATCGTTCACTCCTTCAACCGCAACTTCGCCAAGCGTGCGGATGGCAACCCCAATACCCATGCCTTTGTGGCATCTCCCGAACTCGTAACCGCCCTGGCCATTGCGGGTCGCTTGGACTTCAATCCCTTGACGGACACCCTGGTGAACCAAGACGGCGTGGCGGTAAAGCTCGACGCTCCTGTGGGTGAGGAACTTCCCACCAAAGGCTATGCGGTGGAAGACGCAGGCTACCAAGCTCCTGCAGAAGATGGCAGCGGTGTCGTCGTCGAAGTCAACCCCGAGAGCCAACGCCTCCAGTTGCTCGATTCGTTCGCAGCGTGGGACGGTCAAAACATCACGGGCGCCAAGTTGCTGATCAAAGCCCAAGGCAAGTGTACCACGGACCACATCTCTATGGCGGGCCCTTGGTTGCGCTACCGCGGTCACTTGGACAACATCGCTAACAACACCTTGACCGGTGCGGTGAATGCCTTCAACGGCGAGACCAATTCTGTGCTCAACCAGTTGACAGGCGAGTATGGTGAGGTTCCCGCGGTTCAGCGCGCATACAAGGCGGCCGGCGTTCCCACCTTGGTAGTGGGCGACCAGAACTACGGTGAAGGTTCTTCTCGCGAACACGCGGCCATGCAGCCCCGCCATTTGGGTGTTCGTGCCGTTTTGGTGAAGAGCTTTGCACGTATCCACGAGACCAACCTCAAGAAGCAAGGCATGCTGGCCTTGACCTTTGCCAACGAGGCGGACTACGACAAATTCCAAGAGACCGACAGCGTGGATTTTGTGGATTTGACGGATTTTGCTCCTGGCAAGCCCTTGACGCTCGTCTTGACGCACGCCGATGGCAGCCAAGATAGCGTCGTCGTGAACCACACCTACAACGAGCAGCAGATCGCCTGGTTTAAGGCCGGTTCTGCCCTCAACTTGATCAAGCAAGAACAAGGTTTGTAAACCAAAGGTTGATAAGTTCTCCAAGCCGCAGCCCGAAAAGGCTGCGGCTTTTTTTTACCTTCAAGCCATGGAGTATTCAAAGCGAACCCAATGGGGTTGGGCCATGTACGATTGGGCCAACTCGTCCTACAGTTTAGTCATTGGGACAGCCATCTATCCCATCTACTATGCCGCGGTCATGGAAGGGGCAGGCAAGGAGGGCTTTGCCTTTCTAGGCGGGCACATCAGCACCACGGCAGCGTACACCTTTGCAGTGGCGGCTTCGTTTTTAACCGTTAGTCTCATGACCCCCTACTTGAGCGCCCTAGCTGAACTTGGGGGGAATAAAAAGCAATTCATGCGCGCCTTTATCTACACGGGGTCGGTCGCGTGTATGGGCATGTACTTTTTTACCGAAGAGTCCTTGTGGTGGGGGCTTCTCGCTCCGTATGTAGCCTCGCTCTGCTTTTCAGGTAGTTTGGTGTTTTACAATTCCTACCTGCCGGAAATTGCGCCGCCAGACCGCCAAGATGCTCTTTCAGCTCGGGGCTTTGCCTTAGGGTATTTGGGTAGCAGCATGGTGTTGATTGCCGCCTTGGCCTGTATCCAGAACCCCGATTGGTTCAACCAAGAGGGCGTGGGGTGGATTACCCGGATGAGCTTTGTCACTGTGGGCCTTTGGTGGCTGGGGTGGGGCGAATTTTCACTCAATCGACTGCCCTCCGGCCATCAAATTGAGGGCGGCGTGAAAGAAAAGGGCTGGATTCGGGCGGCCTACCAGCGCGTGTTTGATGTCGTGGCGGAATTTCGGACCATGCCTGGGGTAGAGCGGTTTTTAGTGGGCTTTTTTTTCGCATCGGCAGGGGTTCAAACCATCATATTGATTGCCTCTTTATTTGGGACGCAGGTGCTGGGTCTGGAGACATCCGCCTTAATCACTACGATACTGCTCATCCAATTTGTAGGGATAGCGGGTTCGGTACTCTTCAGCCGACTCAGTCGACTCTGGGGAAACATCCAGGCGTTGATTGTCGCGGGCCTGCTCTGGGTATGTATTTGCGCTCTAGCCTATGTGGTCGATAGCGAACTGCAGTTCTACCTCTTGGGCGGCGCTGTTGGATTGGTGCTCGGTGGCATACAATCGTTGGCGCGGTCTACCTTTTCCAAGTTGCTGCCCTCGGAAGGAGAGCACGTGACCTACTTCAGCTTTTTTGACATCGCGGAGAAGCTCGCCACGGTTCTGGGCATGGTGGCGGTAGGTTGGTTGGAAACAGTTACGGGCGATTTGCGGTTTTCCGCCTTGCTGCTCTCGGTATTCTTCCTTTTAGCAGTGGTTTCATGGTTTGGCGTTCGCACGGCACAGAAATTGTAAATTCACAGGCATGAAAAAACATTTCGTGGCCGCTTCAATTGGATTTAGCCTGCTCTCAGGGTGCTATTATGACAATGTGGAGGACCTGTACGGAACCACCCCATGCGATGCCAGTGCCGTAACATGGTCGGCGGATATTCAGCCCATGATGCAGGCCCAATGTGTTTCCTGCCATTCGGGGGCATCTGCATCTGCCGGTCTCGATTTGTCCACGTATACGCAGGTAAAAGCATCCGTTTCGGCACTTACCGGCCGAATGAATAAAGCGGTGGGAGACCCCTTGCTCATGCCTCCTAGCGGAAAACTCTCTTCCTGTTCCCTCACAAAAATGGACGCCTGGGTTGCAGCCGGAGCACCCCAAAATTAAATCCCTATGAAAAAGTCTCTTCTTTTGTTGGTTACCCTCTGTGTATCCTACTCGGCTATGGCCCAAAAACTTGTCAGCCGCGATACCTATGTGCATTTCTTTTCCGAAACCCCCGTGGAGGATATTGAAGCTTCGCTGAAGGATGGGGTCGGCCTCATCAACACGGAAACCAAGGAATTTGTCTTTCAAGTGAATATCCAGTCCTTTACGTTTGAGAAGGCCCTCATGCAGGAACACTTTAATGAGAACTACATGGAGTCTACCAAGTACCCCAAGGGCTTGTTCAAGGGCAAAATCACCGGGGATGTGGCGTTCGCAAAGGCAGGTACCTATTCGGTGAAGCTAGTGGGTACGATGACCATCCATGGCAAGGATCGAGAGATGACCGTACCGGCAAGCATCCAAGTGACCAAAGAAGGTTTAGTGGTTTTGGAATCCACCTTCATTGTGAAGCCGACGGACCACGATGTGGAGATCCCTAGCCTGGTCGTGACTAAGATCGCCAAAGAGATCGAAGTCAAGGTGAAGTCCACTCTTCGCGCCAACTAATATGAAACCCATTTTTTTCGCGTTGAGCCTGGGTCTCGCACTTAGCGCCTGGGCCCAAGATGACTTGTTGGCAGAATTGGATGCCATTGCCCCACCTGCCCCGAAGGCCTATGCCTTTGCGACGTTTAAGGGCACCCGAATTATCAATCAACAGTCGGTGGAATTGCCTGCCGCAGGGGTTGGACAATTTGTGATTGGACATAGGTTTGGGGCGCTTAATGACAAGCCTTTGTACAATCTGTTCGGCCTAGACGTAGCCCAAATTCGCTTTGAGTACAGCTACTCACCCGTGAAGTGGCTGAATTTTGGGGCAGGGCGCTCTTCCGGTTCCAAGACCTATGACGGATTCGCCAAGGTGCGGTTTACCCGTCAATCACGTGGGCCTGGCTTAAATTGGCCCGTGACTACCGCCTACTATACAAGTGCCACTATCGTGACGACCCCCTTTAGCGATGGGTTTGACCATTTCTTTACGGACCGAATGGCCTACACCCATCAATTGCTAGTGGCGCGCAAGATGAATGAAGCCCTTTCACTTCAGGTGGCCCCCACGTTGGTGCATTTTAATTTGGTCCAAACCGCTGCCGAGTCCAACGACCAATGGGGTGTGGCACTTGGGGGGCGCTACAAGCTGACCCAGCGCATGGCTTTGACCGCGGACTACCTGGTGCGCGCCAATCCGTTGGATCAAACCCACAACCCACTGAGTCTGGGCATTGACATTGAAACAGGGGGACACGTCTTTCAGTTCCACTTGACCAATGCACGTTCTATGGCGGATCCCCAATGGATGATGCAGACTCCCGGGGATTGGACCAAGGGCGATATTTTCTTGGGCTTCAATATTACGCGTGTATTCACGCACAAAGCGCCCGATTACCGATGAACAGAACTATGCGTGCTCTCTTTCTTCTTTCGGGTGCTATAGCGACCTTGGCTCTGAGCTGCACCCATTCGACCCTCGACGGTGAGGATTGCGCTCCGGGTGTCGTGGATTTTACGAATCAAATTCAGCCCCTCATAGCTTCCAATTGCGCCATGTCCGGTTGCCATGTGGGTTTGAATGCAGCCGAAGGCGTTCGGCTGAGCACCTACGCCCAAATCGTCCAGCATGTAAAGGCGGGCAACCCTGACCAAAGTCACCTCTATACGATTCTATTTAAGTCCGGGAATGACCGAATGCCGCCCCCGCCCATGTCTGCACTCACGCAGGCGCAAAAAGACTTGATAAAACTGTGGATTGAGCAAGGCGCGAAAAACACGAATTGTGCAAACACCTGTGACTCGGTGGCTGCGCCGTCTTGGGCGCAAGTCTCTACCGTGTTCCAAGCGCAATGTGTCGGCTGCCATCAGGCTTCAGGGGCAAGTGGTTCTGTCCGTTTAGACAGCTATGCAGAGGCCGTTTACGCGGTAGATACCCGCGGTCTAAAGGCAACCTTGCATGGTACGGGAGGCGCCCCTCAAATGCCGCCGGCGGGCCCCATGTCTGACTGTTCCATAGCTCTGGTAGAACGATGGATACGGGCGGGAATGCCCCAATGAGTTCGGTCGCTACCTTCGTGGCCAGTGAAAACCAGTTTTGACCTTATCGTAGTAGGGGGCGGCATCGTAGGTGCGGCCACGGCCTACCAGTACCGCCGACAGCATCCGTCCGCGCGAATTGCTGTCTTTGAAAAAGAAGCGCGCCCCGCCGCCCACCAAACAGGTCGGAATTCAGGCGTTATTCATTCGGGTCTCTATTACAAGCCCGGGTCGCTCAAAGCACGAACATGCCTCAGCGGCTATGCTCAATTGCTCGATTTCTGCGCGGAAAACGCGGTAGCGCATGAGGTCTGCGGAAAAATTGTGGTGGCGACCGATGCCCAGGAAGCGGCGCGGTTGCGCGGATTGGCAGAGCGCGGCACTGAAAACGGGTTGAATGGCCTCCGCTTCTTGGATGCCGACCAAGCACGTGAGATCGAACCTCACATCGAGGCCTACGAAGCCTTGTGGGTGCCCCAAACGGGCATCGTGGACTATGTGGGCATGACGGAAAAATTGCTGGAGCGAGCCACAGAGGGCCAAGGTTCGGTGCGTTTGAAGTGCCGAGTGCTTGGTCTAGCGCACAAAGGGGCTATCAGCGAGGTGAAAACCACGGAAGGGACTTTTGAAGCGCCCAATGTCGTGGTCTGTGCAGGCCTGCAAAGCGACCGAATCGCAGCGAAAGACGGCGTTCAGAATGGCATTCGCATCGTCCCTTTTCGGGGCGATTACTACGATTTGACGCCTGAGGCGGCGCACAAGGTGCGCAACCTCGTTTACCCCGTGCCTGATCCCGAATTTCCCTTTCTGGGGGTTCACTTTACGCGCATGGTGCAAGGTGGGGTTGAATGTGGCCCCAATGCCGTTTTCAGCTTTGCCCGCGAAGGCTACACCAAGACGGCCTTTGACGCAAAAGACAGCGCGAGTGCGCTGGGATTTGGGGGGACCTGGCGATTGTTTGCCCAGCACTGGCGCTACGGACTCGGAGAATACGAGCGAGCCTTCTCCAAACCTAAATTTCTGAAAGCCCTGCAAAAGATGATGCCCGGTCTGCAGATGGAGGATATTGTGCCTGGCAGAGCGGGTATTCGGGCCCAAGCGTTGGATCAAACGGGCAAACTCGTCGACGACTTTGTGATTGAGCGTGGGGAAGCGGCGGTGCACGTTATCAACGCCCCGTCTCCAGCGGCAACAGCTAGTTTGGCCATCGGCGAAGAGATTCTGCGCCGGCTGTAGGATTTACGACTCGGATTCGGGCCAAGGGCTCTCCTTGCCAATGTGGAAGAGGGCATCGCCACGGTGCACCAAGGGAATGTTGTTGTGCCCAATAATGAAGCCATCCATGGGGCTGTGCACTTTTACACTGTAGCTATCGTAGGGATTGCGGATGCGGCCAATGAGCTCACCTTCGCGAACGGCCTGTCCACTTTCACGCTCTGAAGAGAAGAGCCCGGAAGCCTCTGCGCGCACCCAGGTATTTCCAGATATGTGCCGAATGGCCTTTTGATCGCCTTTCTGTCGCCCTTTGAGACCGCGTGGCTTGGGAGACTGTTCGAGCATGCCGATGGAATGCATGAAGCGCTTAGTGCCTCGAATAGCTTCTTTAACGGCTTTTTCCTCTAGGCGCAGGGATTCGCCCCCTTCGTACACGATGATGGGCACACCTTGCGATTGCCCGCAGGCGCGCAAGGAACCCGAAATGAGGCTGGAGCCCATTGCAATGGGGGCTTGGAAGGCTTTGGCCATTTCGATGGCTTTGGGGTCCTGGTCGTCGTAGCGGATTTGGGGGTAGTTGGTTCGGCTCGCTCCACCTGTGTGGAAGTCAATGCCCATGTCGACCACGGGAAGAATCTTTGTCGCCATGGTATGTGCGACCTGTGCCGCGAGCGAACCGTTGGGCGAACCCGGAAAACTGCGGTTGACATCCTTGCCGTCGGGCACTTCCCGGCTAAAAAAGAGGAAGCCGTAGACGTTGATGATGGGGATGGCCACCACGCTGCCGCAGGTGATTTGGTTTAGGATACCCAGCGAAATCATGCGCCGAACGACCTCAATGCCATTGACCTCGTCGCCGTGTAAGCCCCCAGAGAGCAAAAGGGTGGGCCCGGGCTTTTCGCTTCGAAACACGTGCACCGGCATGTGAATGAGCGTTCCGGAAAGGAGTCGAGCGACTTGAATATCAACGGTCTTGCTGGTGCCTGCCGGGATGACCACGTCATCAATCACCAAGGCATCCGAAAGCATTAGCGGCCGGTGTAGGTTTGGGGCGTCAACACACGGAGTTCATCCTTTACGGACTCGGAGACCTCCAAGGTTTCGATGAAAGCCGCAATGGTGCTGTGGGTAATGCCTTCGTTGGTGCGCGTCAGGGCCTTGAGCGCTTCGTAGGGCTTGGGGTAGCCCTCACGACGCAGGATGGTTTGAATCCCTTCCGCAACTACAGCCCAGTTGGCTTCGAGGTCGCGGTCCATGGCCTGCTCGTTCACAATCAATTTGCCCAAGCCTTTTTGCAAGTTTTGCATGGCGAGCAAGCTGTGGCCAAAGGGAACGCCCACATTGCGGAGGACGGTACTGTCCGTGAGGTCGCGTTGGAGGCGCGAGATGGGCAATTTGGCCGAAAGGTGCTCCAGCAATGCGTTGGCGATACCGAGGTTGCCTTCCGCATTTTCAAAGTCAATGGGATTCACCTTGTGGGGCATGGCAGAAGAGCCCACTTCGCCCGCTACGATGCGTTGCTTGAAGTACTCCATGCTGATGTACTGCCACACGTCCTTGGCAAAGTCCAGCAAAATGGTGTGGATGCGCTTCATGCCGTCCAAATAGGCGGCCAAATGGTCGTAGTGTTCAATCTGGGTGGTCGGATAGGAACGCTTGAGGCCTAAAATATCTCCGCAGAAATGTGCGGCAAAAGCGTGCCAGTCAGTGCCCGGGAAGGCGGCAAAGTGGGCATTGAAGGCACCCGTGGCTCCGCCAAACTTCGCGGCAAAGGGAACGGTGTTCAGGTGCTTCAGCTGCTCTTCAATACGAACGATAAAAACCTCCCATTCTTTTCCCAAACGCGTTGGCGAGGCGGGCTGGCCGTGCGTGCGTGCGAGCATGGGCAGGTCCTTCCACTGTTGGGCTTGGTCCTTCAAGGTGGCTAGAAGGTCCTCCAACGCAGGGCGGAAGATATCCTCGTGGTATTCCTTGATGGAAAGGGGAATGGCGGTATTGTTGACGTCTTGCGAGGTCAGGCCAAAGTGAATGAATTCGGATTGTTGGTGGAGGCCCAAGGCTTCCATCTTCTCCTTGAGGAAGTATTCGACCGCTTTCACGTCGTGGTTGGTCGTCTTTTCGATGCCCTTGATGTGGAGGGCGTCGGCTTCGCTGAATTCGGTGTAGAGGGCGCGTAGGGCCTGCTTCTGGCCTTCGGTAATACCGGCCAAGGCGGGCAAGGGCAATTCAGCCAAAGCAATGAAGTACTCCACTTCCACCCGGACGCGGTAGGAGATCAATCCAAATTCAGAAAAATAAGGGGAGAGGGGCTGGGTCGTGCGCGCATAGCGGCCATCCAGCGGAGACAAAGCGTGTAAGGCGAATTCCATTCCAGATACTAAAGCGCAAAGGTACCAAATGCCGGTAGGACCGCCGTGGATTTTAAGGCTTCTGCGTGAAAAATCTGCCAAGTCTTCCCGTTGGTGAGTGCCCCCCATGGGGCCTGAGTGCTCAAATTGTACCGCATCCACTGATCCACGACCGATTCGCTCAGGGCTACAGTCGGCGCTTTACATTCAACAAGCATCCAGAGTTTGCCTTGGTGAAATACCGCCAGGTCAAAGCGTTTTGCAAGGCCATTGACCGTGATACCGCGCTCCACGGCAATGGCCTCAGGCGGGTAGCCCGCGTCGAGGACTAAGCGACGCAGTGCATCCTGCCGAACCCACTCTTCGGGGGTTGCCTTGACATGCTTTTTGCGGAAGGCATCCCAGAGGGTAGGGGATTCAGGATCCAAATCGTGCATGCTCGAATGAAGCCAAGGTCTCATGCTGCAAAGGTTATGTACTTTTGCGTTTCCAATGAAGAAAAAGATCCTGCCCTACCGCGATCCGTTTGGTTACCCTATTTGGGCCAAACGCACGGTGATCTTTTGGTTTGGCATGGTGACGTGGTACCGCTGCAACCGGTTGAATTCCTTGAAAATCACCGGGGGAGAGCACTTGGCAGGTTTGCCTAACCAGAATGTGCTCTTCGTGAGCAACCACCAGACCTACTTCATGGACGTGGCGAGCATGTACCTAGTGTTTAGCCATGCGAAGCACAAGATTTACGATCGTGCGGACCGTTTTTGGCCCTTTGTTAATCCTAGGATTAACCTCTTCTTCATCGCCGCCAAAGAGACGATGAAGGCGGGTCTTTTGCCCCGAATGCTGGCCTTAGCCGGTTCGGTGAGCATCAAGCGCACATGGCGGGAGGCAGGCAAGGACATCAGCCGAAATGTGGATTCCCGCGATTTGGACAACATCAAGAAAGCCATTGGCGCTGGCTGGGTGATCACTTTCCCACAAGGAACTACCAAACCTTATGTTCCGGGAAGGCGAGGTACTGCTCACATTATCAAACAGTTGAATCCTGTTGTAGTACCTGTGGTGATTGACGGGTACCGCCGTGCGTTTGACAAAAAGGGCCTTCGAACCAAAAAGCGCGGTAGCCAGCTTCGGATGCGCTTCAAGGAACCCATGTCATTTGCAGCCGATGCCAGTCCACAAGAGATCCTGGATCAAATCATGGACGCTATCGAGCAATCCCCAAAGCACCAAGGAATTCGTACCTTGGAACCTTCTAACCGTCCAGCAAACGCCTGAACATGAAACGCATCCTCTTCCCTGTGTTGGCCGCTGTGGCCTTGTTCGCTGCCTGCGAAAAGACCATCTTGCCCGAAGACGCGAGCTACGATCAACGCAATGTGGTGCTCCGCCACTTTTTCTACTACGATGGGGTGACCATGGACACCAATAAAGTGTTCTTGTTGGGCAATTCCGAGGTTCGTTTCCAGGACATTGAGGTGGTTTTTGGACAGTACTACTTCACGGACCACTTGGACGACACCTTGACGCCTAATTTTAAAGACACGGTCAATCCGTACGTCTTTGATCCTGTTGCCGCCTCGTTGACCTACAACACGGAAGCACGCCTCTATCGCCTCTCAAAAGGCGTTTACAGTGGCACGCACCACTTCCGCATGGGTTTGGATTCAACGGCCAATGCCACTGCTCCCAGTGCCCTGGCTGAAAAACATACCCTCCGTCATCCGGGCTTGTACCGCGGTGAAAACGAAGGATACAATATTCTCTACATCAAAGGCCTTTACAAGGACGTGAACGATACCACAGTGGCAGCTCCCGATAAGCCTTTTGTGTACCGAGTGTCCAACAATTTGATGAAGATGGACTGGTTTAAGTCCATGTCTTTCAATGTAGTACCAAACCGTGATGTCAATATCAACATCGTTTGGGACATTGAGAAACTGCTCTTGGGAACGGACCCGCTTTTGGTCGATGACCTCGACGTGGATCCGAGCAACCCCATAGCAGCAGGGCTCTGGCCAAGCATCAAGGCCAACATGGAGGCTTCCTACGAGATCCAGCTTTAAGCCATTTATGAAGGCGCACTTTATCGCCGTTGGAGGCTCAGCCATGCACAACTTGGCACTGGCCTTGACCGAACGGGGCGACACCATCATTACGGGGAGCGACGATGCCATTTTTGAACCTTCTCGCAGTCGTTTGGCAGCTGCCGGCATCCTTCCAGAAACGGAAGGCTGGTTCCCGGAAAAGATTACGACGGATCTGGATGCGGTCATCCTGGGCATGCACGCTCGCGCCGACAATCCTGAACTCCTGCGCGCTCAAGAACTGGGCCTCCCTATTTTTTCCTACCCTGAATACCTCTACGAAGCCACCAAAGGCAAGACCCGCGTGGTTGTGGGGGGAAGCCACGGCAAAACCAGCACCACCTCGATGCTCTTGCATGCCCTGCGCATGGACGGCCTAGATGTAGACTATATGGTAGGCGCCCAGCTAGCGGGCTATCAAACGATGGTCCGCTTGTCCAACAGCGCGGAATGGGCCGTATTTGAAGGGGATGAATACTTGTCTTCACCCATTGATTTACGCCCCAAATTTCACCTCTACCGGGCCAATGTGGCCATTTTGACCGGGATGGCCTGGGACCACGTCAACGTCTTTCCTACCATGGCGGATTACGAAAAGGCCTTCAGTGGTTTCCTTGAAAGCATGGAACCGGGCGGCACCTTGATCTACAACGAGGAGGATGAAGCCCTGACTGCCGTGGTACTGGCAGACCAAAGCCCCATCCGCAAGATTCCCTACCGCACTCCTGCGTACCGCGTAGAGAACAACCAATGGATCTGGGAGACTCCCCATGGCGACCTTCCCCTACGCATCATGGGCCGACACAACCTCAGCAATGCCGAAGGTGCCCGTTGGCTGGCCTTGGAGATGGGAATCCAGGAGGAAGACTTCTACGATGCTATGGCGACGTTTGAAGGGGCTCAGCGCCGCTTGGAGGTGCTGGCCGAGTCGGACGCGCGCTGTGTGCATTTGGACTTTGCTCACGCACCCAGCAAAGTGAAAGCGACGGTAGCCGCTTATGTGGAAACCTACGAACAAACCGCGGGTCTGCTAGAGCTGCACACCTTCAGTTCCCTAAATCCTGCTTTTATTCCAGGCTATGCGGGTACGATGGAGGGCTTAGGCCAAGCCATGGTTTACTTTGACCCAGCGGCCGTGGCGCACAAGAAGCTCCCGGCCCTAGATCCGGCCTGGGTGCAAGAGACCTTTGGTCCCGGCGTCCGAGTATTTACACGCCAAGAAGAGGTGCAGGCTGCCTTGGAGGCTTTGCCAGCCACCTGCCATTTGCTCATCATGTCGTCTGGAAATATGGGCGGCATCGATGTCCGCACCTGGGCTCCTTCGTGGGTTTAATCCCGGACTCAGCCGCAGCCACCAGGTAGAAAACCGCCGTTCAAGGGCCAGGTCAAACTCCACAGCCACGTGGTGCGCAGTTTATCGGTGCGCATGTCCAAGGTGGTTTGAGGCCCAAAGGCAATCTCCACAGGAAGTATCACGCAATGGTTGAGGACCATTGGGTTCATTCGGTTCCGGTAGTGACCTTGGACCCGCAAGACCCAGGGGTAGCCTGTCTGGTGGTAGACCAGAGGAACGCCAGGGGTTTCCGTAAAGGAGCTGCGTGCATGGCCCCATCCGACACTCGCACTGAGGTCCCACCCTCCTTGGAGGCCAACGAGGTAGCCCGTCGTTAGGAACCCTGCCCAGCGCATCTGGTCCAAGTAGAGCAATTCGCCTGATTCTGTAAGGGCTTGACTCTGAGCGTCCTGAAGCCCAAGTCCTACCGTGAAATGGGGATGGACCCATGCGCTCACTTGAACGCCGCTCAGATTGCCCGATATGCTATTCGCCGCTGCCGTGTTGGGGGAGAAGAGTTGGTAGGGCCCACTTTCAAAATGGGCCGCAAAAGGCATGTGAAAAATTTGGTCAACGGCTTGCTCAGGCAAATCCACCCAGACCGTTTCCCCTCGGGCTGTATCCGGCGAAGTTTGGAAATCGGTGTTCGGTGCTTGCCCAAAGGCGAGACCGGGCAGAAGGCCTAAAGCGGCAAAAAAGCCTCTCATTCTTCCATCAATTTGCGCTGGATCTCATCCATTTCAAAGAAGTCTTCGGCTTCTTGGTAGGTGGGAACGACAGGCAAATCCTCGTCGAAGAGGTTCATGAGACTTTCGCGAACGATGACGATAAAGCTGAAGTTTTCGTCCAAACGCTCCACCTGGAAGTCCTGCAAGGCATCCGTATCCTCAAATTCCTCGACAATCGTCAAATTGAGCAGGATGTGCGCGTTGGCATGCTTCTGCATGAGGGTTTGAAGCTCATCGACGTGGGCTTCGGTAAAGGTGTCCTCGCCAAACTTGATGTGCAAGAAGGACGCTTTGGATTCAACTTTAAAGGACATAGGTCTTAAGCAATGGTCGTTCCTTGGGAGGCGAGAAGATACAACACAGCCATGCGAACTGCTACACCGTTCTGCACCTGGTCCAAAATGATAGCATACTCAGAATCTGCTACTTCGGACGTGATTTCCACACCGCGGTTGATAGGCCCGGGGTGAAGAATCAGCGGAATGCTGCTCAATTTTTTCAACTTTTCCATGGTGACGCCGTAGCGCATGTGGTACTCGCGAATGCTTGGGAAGTAGGCACGGTCCATGCGCTCGTGCTGCACGCGCAGCATATTCGCGACATCGGCCCATTCCAGGGCGTCTTCCAGCTTAGGAATCACCGTGACCCCCAAATCGTGGATGTGACGCGGGATCAAGGTGGCGGGTCCGCAGACAGCCACTTCAGCGCCCAAGGTTTGGAGGCAGAAGATGTTGCTCAAAGCCACGCGGGAGTGGGTGATGTCGCCCACGATGACAATTTTCTTGCCGGCGAGGTCGCCCAATTTCTCCGTCATGGAAAAGGCGTCCAGGAGGGCTTGAGTGGGGTGCTCGTGGGTGCCGTCGCCCGCATTGACGATTTGAGCGTCCACGTGCTTGCTGAGGAATTCAGCGGCACCGGGCTCGGAGTGGCGCATGACAATCATGTCGACCTTCATGGCCAAGATGTTGTTCACGGTGTCCACCAAGGTTTCGCCCTTCTTCACAGAGGAATTGGAGGCGGCAAAGTTGATGACGTCGGCGCTGAGGCGCTTTTCGGCCAGTTCAAAGCTGAGACGGGTTCGGGTCGAATTCTCAAAAAAGAGGTTGGCGATCGTGATGTCGCGCAGCGAGGGCACCTTCTTGATGGGGCGATTGATCACCTCTTTAAACTGAGCGGCCCAATGCAAAATCAACTGGATGTCCTCTTTGGGAAGGCCTTTAATTCCAAGCAGATGGCGGGTACTCAGTTTAGCGCTTTGCGGCATGGGGGATAGATTCAATCAAAATGGTGGGGACGTCGTTGGCCCATTCGAGCCGAACGCGTTCCTCGGCTATGGCGTCCACTCGGCGTCCAGAAAAGTCAGGTTGAATAGGCAGTTCGCGGGAGAAGCGGCGGTCCACCAGCACGCAGAGCTCCACGCGGGTGGGTCGACCGTAATCGCCCAAGGCGTCCATGGCGGCACGCACGCTGCGCCCCGTGTACAGGACATCGTCCACCAAGATGACACGCTTGCCTTCAATGAGGACGTTCATCTCGTTGGGGCTGGCCGCTATAGGCTCCTCGCGTCGTCGAAAATCGTCCCGGTGAAAGGTGATGTCCAAGGCGCCAAAGGGCACGTCGTCCACCCCGTGCTGGGTCTTTAAAAGCTGAATAAGGGCCTTGGCCAACTGCGTGCCACGCGGCTGGAGACCAATAATCACCGAATTGTTCCAGGGGAAGTGAACCTCGTTCAGTTGACAACAGAGGCGGTTCAGCGTTGCGGCGCATTCCCGTGCATCAAGTAGCGTTTTCGTTGCCATCGTAGGGGCAAAGGTAAATTTTTGCGCTCACATCTCGTACACGACCTTTGAGCAATGTCGATGCATTGGCAAATTTTAGGCTGCGGTTCGGCCGTTCCACTGCCGCAGCACCACCCTTCGGCCCAAATTCTCCACGTGGGCGGAAAGAGCTACCTCCTGGATTGCGGCGAGGGGACGCAGGTGCGATTCAAAGAATTTGGGGTGAACGGCCAGCAGGTCGATGCCATCGCCATCACGCATTTGCACGGCGATCACGTCTACGGACTGCCGGGTCTGCTCTCGTCTTGGCACTTATTGGGCCGAACCAAAGCCCTCACCCTGATAGGCCCGCCCGATCTGGAGGCTTTTATCCGCCCCC
>JALQUY010000159.1 GCA_023260615.1 Schleiferiaceae bacterium | reverse complement strand
CTTTTGACCTAAGTTGGAACCGCGATGAAAATCGAGAGAAGTCCATTGAAATAGTGCTTCATGGATTCTACTATATACTATTTACGGCCCGACCCCGTCGCAAAAAATCATAGACGAAAGCGGCGATTTAATGAAATTTCATCCCAAGCCCCTAGGATTCAGCGAAACAAATTGCATCGCAAAGAAATTTGACCAAATTCTGTAGACGAAAAACGAACAACGCCCGAAAAATGACCGAAAAACGACCGAATTTTTTCTAATAAATGCCAACGGTGAAGTAAAAACGCATGAAAATGGTCTAAAACCAACAAAAAACCCCCGAATTCCAACCGAATAGATGTATTTGGACTCATCACAAAAGCCTTTTGCGTAAAAAATTCGGTTACATTTAAAGTAAATGGCCAGATGCTTCTATCACCCCCTGGGCGAGCAAACCGCCTACACCTATGATTTAGCGGGTCGTGTGTTGACGGAGGACCATTCGGACCGTGGTTTAACTACGACGACGTACGACAAGGCCAGCAACGTCATGGAGATCAGCACGCCGGCGACGCAGAGTTTCGGGGGATCGATCACGATGGACTACAACTTCAACCGCCTAGTGAGTAGGCTGATGCCTAATTCCAGTGGAATGGACCTCTACGACATCCAATACACCTACGGGTATAAAGGAGATGGCCGCAATGGTGCCGGTCGCGTGGTGAAGGTGGAGCAAGGTCAGACGTTTAAGATTGACGACCTGCGCTACGATGAGCTCGGACAATCCGCCGAAGAGGTGGTGAGTATTGACGTTCCCATGCAAGGTGGGCGGATGTTCACTACGCGCAAGTTCTACGATTCCTTTGGGCGCATCCTCCAGGCGGGTTACCCCGATGGCGATAAAGTGGATTACCAGTACAATGCCCTAGGGGAATTGTCGGGCATCAACTCCATCCTGGGTGGGGTGACACAGCCCATTATCACCGCGATCTCCTACAATGGATACGGGCAGATCAGCCTTCTCACTTACGGCAACGGCACGTCGACGACGTATTCCTACGCTAGTGGTAACACCAAGAAGGCGACCACCTTGATGAGCTCGGCCGTAACGGGCAAGGAACAGGGCGGTGTCTCCCCCACGACGCTGTTGAGTCGGCAGTATGCCTACAATAAGCAGGGTATGGTCGCCGCTATGGACCGTAGCATAGCCGGTAGCTTGCTGTCACAGTCTTCGGTGGTAAATTATCACGACAGCTATTCCTATGATGCCTTTGGTCGATTGGAGGGTCACCACCAGCTCAATGGCACCACGCCACAGTATGACCTTACCATGAGCTACAACAAGGCCGGAGGTATTACCTTCAAAGACTGCAATGGCAACGGTTTTATGAACGCTCAATCCCTTAACTACAACCTTGAGTACGGCTACAGTCCCGCCAAGCCCCACCAGCTGGAGCATATCTGGGATGCCGACAATGCCATCACGACGCAGTTTCAGTACAACACCAGCGGCAGCATCACGCAGATCGACGACCCCAGTCAGGGCATCCCCCAAGAGTTTTATTGGAACGAGGCGCAGCAGCTCACGGGCGTGAAGAACCAACAAGGGGTGCACCACTACATCTACGACCACCAGGGAGAGCGCATCATGAAGTCCTCGCTGATCACTTCGACGGTCTACCTCAACGACCAGGTCATCGATGATGTGAATAACCTAGATCCCTATACCGTCTATGTGAATCCCTTCTATGTGGTCACGGGGTTCATGGGAGGTGACCGCGTGTCAAAGCACTACTACATGAACCAGCAGCGCGTGGCCACGGACATTTCCATTAACTACGACCCCAACGGGAATGGTGGCGCGGAGGCTCAAGGGGCTTCCCCACGGGCAAACGCACAAAACCTAGCGCTTGTGGACCTATTGAAGGTGTTGCGCGCGCTGGAACAACCCGAATTGGATACCACGGCACTAACCTTACCGCGTATGGAATCCGTTTATCCGGAACTCCAGCCATCCTCCACCACCAGCACCGCTCTCACCGAGAACATCACCAACCGAATTCTGTTCTGGTACCACCCGGACTACCTGGGCAATGTGGACCTAGTAACTGAAAAAGACGGCTATGCCTACGAATTCTTCGTCTACACCCCCTGGGGAGAAGAAATGCACCAATGGAACGCCAATACGTTCAATTTCAGCTCCCCCTACCGCTTTAACGGCAAAGAACTCGACCCTGAAACCGGACTAGCCTATTACGGCGCCAGGTACTACCAAAATAAAATCGCAGTGTGGTTGAGTGT
>JALQUY010000158.1 GCA_023260615.1 Schleiferiaceae bacterium | reverse complement strand
CACCGACCAATTTTTCTTCTAGACGGTTAATGCCTACGTCAATTACGATGGCTCCTGGCTTCACGTGGTCCGCAGTGATGTAAAAAGGCTTTCCAATGGCGGCGACGAGGATGTCCGCCTGCTTGGTGATTTCAGTGAGGTTGGGGGTCTTGCTGTGCGTCAGAGTCGCTGTGGCGTTGCCGAGTTTGCCGTTTCGGCCCAATAGAATGCTCATAGGAGAGCCGACGATGTGACTTCGGCCCACGATGACGGCGTGCTTGCTTTCGGTGGAAATTTGGTAGTGCTCCAACAAGAGCAGAACGCCATAGGGCGTAGCCGGCAAGTAGGTGGGCAATCCAAGCGCCATGCGTCCCACGTTGTCTGGATGGAAGCCGTCGACGTCTTTTTCAGGGTCAATAGCTAGAAGGATGCGCTTGTCGTCGATGTGCTTGGGCAGGGGGAGCTGAACGATGTACCCACTGACGGAGGGGTTGGCGTTGAGTTGCTGGATTTCGTGCAGGACCTCTTCCTCGGTGGCCGTGGCGGGCAGGTGAATCAGGGTGGATTCAAAGCCCACTTCTTCACAGTCCTTCACTTTTCCGCGGACATAGGCACGCGATGCGGGATCGTCGCCCACTAGGATAGCCGCTAGGTGCGGGCGATTCTTGCCGGAAGCTAAACGCTCGGCGACGTCTTGTTTGATCTTGTCTTTCCAAGCCGCTGCTGCGACTTTACCGCTCAGTAACTGCGCCATTATCGAGGCATGTTTTTCATCATGTTCATCATCTGCTGACGGCCGCCTTTGCCTTGCATCATCTTCATCATTTTGCTCATGTCCTCAAACTGCTTGATGAGTTTGTTGACGTCGGCTACGGTTCGGCCCGAACCTTTTGCAATGCGTGCCCGGCGGTTTCCGTTCAGAATGCTGGGGTTCTCGCGCTCCTTGGGCGTCATGGACTTGATCATCGCCTCGACGTGCTTGAAGGCATCGTCTGGAATATCGATGTTCTTCATGGCCTTCCCTACCCCGGGAATCATGCCCATGAGGTCCTTCATGGAACCCATTTTCTTCACTTGCTGGATTTGGTCCAAAAAGTCATCAAATCCGAAGGAGTTGGTCGCGATCTTCTTGGACATTTTGCGCGCCGCCTCCTGGTCGAACTGCTCTTGCGCACGCTCCACCAGTGAAATGACATCGCCCATGCCGAGGATGCGGTCGGCCATGCGTTCGGGGTAGAACACGTCCAATGCCTCCATTTTTTCACCGGTACCGATGAATTTGATGGGGACTTCTACGACGCTCCGAATCGTCAAGGCGGCACCCCCACGGGTATCGCCATCTAACTTGGTAAGGATGACTCCGCTGTAGTCTAGGGCGTCGTGGAAGGCTTTCGCTGTGTTGACGGCGTCCTGGCCCGTCATGGCGTCGACGACGAAGAGGGTTTCTTGGGGCTGGACGGCCGCGTGGATGGCTTTGATTTCGGCCATCAAGGCTTCGTCGACGGCCAAGCGACCTGCCGTATCAATCAGAAGGTAGTTGTAGCCTTCCGACTTGGCTTTTTGCTGCGCTTTCTGGGCAATGACCACGGGGTCCTTCTCCTCCGGCATGGAAAAGACGTCAATAGAGACCTGGGTGCCGAGGGTGTGCAACTGGTCGATAGCCGCCGGACGGTAGACGTCCGCGGCGGCCAATAGGACTTTACGGCCCTTTTTGCGCTTGAGGTGCGATCCTAGTTTGGCGGTGAAGGTGGTTTTACCCGAACCTTGAAGGCCCGCCATTAAAACGGTTTGAAGGCCCGTTCCAGAGGCGATTTCTACGGCTTGGCCGCCCATAAGGGCTGCCATTTCGTCGCGGACAATCTTGACCATGGCCTGTCCGGGCTGAACGGCCTTGATAACGTCTTGGCCCATCGCTTGGTCCTTGACGCGGTCCGTAAATTCTTTGGCGATCTTGTAGTTGACGTCCGCGTCCACGAGGGCGCGGCGGATTTCTTTGACCGTCTCTGCAATATTGATGTCGGTGATTCGGCCACGACCGCTGAGGCGGTGAATGGCGGAGTCGATCCGTTCGGTTAAGCCTTCAAACATATCTCAGGAATTGAAGGCACAAAGTTAACCCATTCGCGGGAGCTGCAGGGGAAGATCTATGGCCAAAACGTAGGCATCTTCGGTAGCCGTGACGGCATAGCTCTCTTGACCCCAGACGCCGGCCGCATCGCGGGTACCCAAGGCCTGGCTGTCCAGGGAGATACCCCCCTCGATGACGAAGAAATAGACGCCGTTTTCGGCGCGTTTGACCGCGTAGT
>JALQUY010000157.1 GCA_023260615.1 Schleiferiaceae bacterium | reverse complement strand
GCCGACAAAAATTCGCGGTTCATGCGAGCGATGTTCTCGATGGAGATGCCTTTGGGGCATTCAACTTCGCAGGCGCCAGTGTTGGTACAGTTGCCAAATCCTTCCAAATCCATTTGCTTCACCATGTTGAGAACGCGGTCAGCGGCTTCCACTTGGCCTTGGGGGAGCAGGGCAAACTGGCTCACTTTGGCGGAGGTGAAGAGCATCGCGGAGGCGTTCTTACAGGTTGCCACGCAGGCACCACAACCGATGCACGTAGCGGCATCAAAAGCAGCATCAGCATCGGCTTTTTCGATAGGGGTGGCGTTGGCGTCGGGCAGGTTGCCGGAGGTATTTACGGACACGTAGCCACCCGCTTGGATGATGCGGTCAAAGGCGCTGCGGTCGACCATGAGGTCTTTGATGACCGGGAAGGCTTTGGCGCGGAAGGGCTCGATGGTGATGGTGTCGCCGTCGCTGAATTCGCGCATGTGCAGCTGGCAGGTGGTTACGCCGCGGCCGGGGCCGTGGGCTTCGCCGTTGATGAACATGGAGCACATACCACAGATGCCTTCGCGGCAGTCGTGGTCAAAGACAACGGGGTCAATGCCTTGGCTGATGAGCTGCTCGTTGAGCACGTCGATCATCTCCAAGAAGGACATGTCCGAGGTGATGTCCTCGACCTGGTAGGTTGCCATGTGGCCCTTGTCTTTTGGACCGTTTTGGCGCCAAACGTTGAGGGTAAATTTCATTTGTAGGAGCGTGTAATCAGTTTAACATTTTCAAAGACCAGTTGTTCTTTGTGCAGCTTGGCTTTGCCGGGGTCTTGGTCGGCGAACTCCCAAGCGGCCACGTAGGCAAACTCGTCGTCGCGGCGGACGGCTTCGCCTTCTTCAGACTGGTACTCCTCGCGGAAGTGACCGCCGCAAGATTCCTCGCGGTTGAGGGCGTCGATGCACATGAGTTCGCCCAGCTCGAGGAAGTCGGCGACGCGGCCGGCTTTGTCGAGTTCAGGGTTCATTTCGTTCATGGTGCCGGGCACTTTCACGTCCTTGTAGAAGCGCTCGCGGAGGGCGCGGATGTCTTGGATGGCCTTTTCGAGACCTTCTTTGTTGCGGGCCATGCCGCACTGGTCCCACATGATTTTTCCGAGTTCGCGGTGGAAGACTTCGACGGGGGTCGTGCCTGGGTTGTTCAGGAAGGACTCCATGCGCGTTCGGGCCGTTTGTTCCGCCTCGGCAAATTCAGGCAAGTCGGTCGAAATGCTACCGGTCCGAATGTCATCCGCCAAGTACGTACCCACCGTGTAGGGAGCCACAAAGTAGCCATCGGCCAAGCCTTGCATCAAAGCGGAAGCCCCCAAGCGGTTTGCACCGTGGTCGGAGAAATTAGCCTCGCCCAAAGCGAAGAGGCCAGGAACGGTAGTCATCAAATTGTAATCGACCCAAATGCCGCCCATCGTGTAGTGCACGGCTGGGTAAATCATCATGGGGGTCTTGTACGGATTTTGTGCGGTAATCTTCTCGTACATCTGGAAGAGGTTGCCGTACTTGCTCTCTACGACCTTCTCGCCGAGCTCTTTAATCTGCGCAGCGCTGGGGTTGTGGATGCCCTTAATGTTGGCTTGCTCCAGGCCATAGCGTTCGATGGCGGAGGCAAAGTCCAAATACACGGCTTCGCCCGTTTTATTCACGCCAAATCCGGCGTCGCAACGCTCTTTGGCGGCACGAGAGGCCACGTCACGGGGCACCAAGTTTCCAAAGGCGGGATAGCGGCGCTCCAAGTAGTAGTCGCGGTCTGCTTCGGCGATTTCCGTGGGCTTCAATTTGCCAGCGCGGATCGCTTCGGCGTCTTCTTTTTTAGCGGGAACCCAGATGCGGCCGTCGTTTCGGAGGGATTCGGACATCAAGGTCAATTTTGACTGTGAGTGTCCGCTCACGGGGATACAAGTGGGGTGAATTTGCGTGAAGCAGGGGTTGGCCATGTAGGCGCCCTTGCGGTGCGCTTTCCAAGCGGCAGTTACGTTGGAGCCCATGGCGTTGGTGCTCAAGTAGAACACGTTGCCATAGCCGCCCGTGCAGAGCAGTACGGCGTGGGCTGAGTGGCGCTCCAATTCGCCGCTGACGAGGTCGCGGGCGATGATGCCGCGCGCTTTGCCGTCGACGACGACGAGCTCCACCATTTCGTGGCGGGCGTACATTTTCACGCGGCCCTTGGCGACTTGGCGAGAGAGGGCCGAATAGGCACCCAAAAGCAGCTGCTGACCGGTCTGGCCCTTGGCGTAGAAGGTGCGGCTCACCTGCACTCC
>JALQUY010000156.1 GCA_023260615.1 Schleiferiaceae bacterium | reverse complement strand
TGGGCCTTGTTCATGCCCTGGCTTTGCAGGCTCGAGGTGAGGAAGTTCACGGTTTCGGTACCGTCGTAGGACTGCTTGGAACCGCCGCCGGTGGCATTGGGCACAAAGAGGTTGACCGTTTCGCCCACGCCGTAGGACCAGCTCATGGCATAGTCAAAGTCCAAGCCCCCGCTTGCTTCGCCGCCCTCCGTCACCAAGGCGGAGTGGCCGCCGCGCATGGATTCTTGGGTGTAGGCGTAGCTCGACCAGAGGTTGCCGATGTTGGGGCCCATGCCGATCAGGGCAGCGGCGGCCAGCAAAGCGGTATGCTTTGCCCATGCGCCGACCGTGCCGGCGCGCATGGCTGCCGCCAAATACGCGACGATCATGGCGAGCACGGGAATGGCCGTGTAGTAGGTGACTTGGAAGTGGTTGGCGTGAATGCTCAGGCCGGTGAAGAGGGCGGTGAGGGCAAAGCCTAGCCAAAGGCGGCCGCGCAGGGTGAGGAGGACGCCCATGAGCAGGGGAGCCATGTAGGCGGCGGTGCGGATTTTGGCGTTGTGGCCGGCACCTAGGGAAATGATGAAGAAGGCACTAAATCCAAAGGCTAGGGCGCCGACGACGGCAAGTTCGGTCCGAACCCCCTCGCTGCGCAAGAGTGCAAAGAAGCCGAGCATCAAGGAAACGATGATGTAGATGCCGGATTTTTCAATCAACAGGGTGGAGAGGAGGCCTTGGACGTAGCTCAGGCCGTTGTTGGGGTAGTCGGTGGCGATTTGGAACGTCGGCATGCCGCTGAACATGGCGTTGGTCCAAAGAGGCTCGGACCCGTGTTCGGCGCGGAACTCGACAATTTCACGGCCCTTGGCCAAGCCCATCAGGATGTCGTCCTGGGCAATTTGCTTGTCGCCAAAGACAACGGGGGCGAAGTAAACGGCCGTGGCGCCCAGCAAAATCAGGCTGGGAAGGATCCACGCAAAGAGGTGCTTTTTGAAGACGTCGGTCATCGGAAAGGATATTGTTGCGAAAGGGCAATGTTACGAACAAATCATCGTTACTTTGGGCGAAATATGGATGCAAACCGCCTTCCGAACGCCATTGTCGCCGGTGCCCCCAAGTGCGGGACGAGTTCTCTGTACTTCTGGCTGGCGGCCCACCCGGAAGTTTGTGCGTCGCCCGTCAAGGAGACCTTCTTCTTTGCGGACGAGGTGAACCGCTTCAATGAAAGTGCTAATGTGCTGAATCACAGTCTGGAAGACTATGCACAGTACTTTGCAAAATGTGGCAAGGCGCCGATTCGGCTTGAAGCTACCGCCCCCTACATCTACTACCAGCAGGCCCTGGCGCATATTCCGGCGCTGCCTTCGGAGCCCAAAGTGATTTTTATCCTGCGCGAACCCAGTGCGCGCTTGTACAGCCAGTACCGCTTTGAACGCTTTCGGACCAAGCGCATTGGGGAGGATTGGGCGACGTATTCGGCCCGCGAAGACCTGCGCCTGCATGGAAACTACCACCACTACCTCAAGGACTGGCTAGCCGCCTTAGGTCCAGAGCGCATCCATGTGTGCACGTTTGAAGCCTTAGTAAAGGATACGCGTGGAACCGTCGAGGCGATGGCGCGCTTTCTGGGCGTGGACCCCGCCTTCTACGCGAACTACGATTTTGTCCAGCACAACGAGACGGTAGCCATCAAGAGCAAAGGCATGCACCGCTTGGGCTTGAAGCTGCAACGCTATGTGCCGCACGGAGTGCAAGAGGCCTTGCTTCCGCTTTACCTCAAGCTCAATGCGGGCAAGATGCCTCAAAAAGATCCCGGCGACGCGGCTATTACGGCGGCCTTGAAAGCGGACTATGCACCGAGTGTGGCGGCCTTGCAGGCGGCCTTCCCCGATTTAGACCTGCGTCCATGGGCATAGTCCAGCGGCAATCGGCGTGGAACTTAGTTTCGGGCTACCTCGGAGTCCTGCTCGGGGCCCTGAATGCCCTCATTCTCTTTCCCTTGGCCTTCCCAAATCCCGAGAATATGGGGGGCGTTCGGTGGCTGATTTCCGCGTCGTTGCTCCTTGGCGCGGTTGCGCACTTGGGTTGGCCCCAAACGATGGTCACCTTCCTCCCCAAGATTCCCCGCGGCTTACACGCAAAAGTTTTGCGCTATGGTTTGCTGCTTTCCGCGGTGGTCCTGGCCGTTCTCGCCCTTGGCATCTACCATCCCGTCGGTAAGACGTGGTTGGTGCAGCTTTCGGGCGGGGTGGAGCGCGACGAACTGGCCTTCCTGCTGCCCATGGCTGTGGCCTATGTCGGTTTTGAGCTCTTTGCCGCCCTCCTGATTCACGCCCAGCAGGTCATCCTGCCGTATTGGCTGAAAGACGCGGGCCGAAAAGGATGGCTCACGCTCCTCCTTCTAGTCCGAATCAGCGGCTTCC
>JALQUY010000155.1 GCA_023260615.1 Schleiferiaceae bacterium | reverse complement strand
TTAAACTGTGTGGTGGACCTTCGCTGCGCGCCGAGACTTTCCGTTGATTTTCCAAGCTCTAGCCCTCAAGCTCTCAAGCAGCGCGAAGCGCCCTCAGCCCCTCCGACTCACAATCGTCGCTGACGCCTGTTCAGAGGGCAGGATAAGCACATCTGCTAAATTCACATGCTTAGGAGCGTTGACCATATACCAAACCAAGTCGGCAATGTCTTGAGCCACTAAGGGCGTCATGTTGTGGTAAACGGCCGAGGCTTTTTCGCGGTCGCCATGGAAGCGAACTTCGGAGAATTCCGTGTCCACCATGCCGGGGCAAATTTGGCTGACTTTAATTCCAAATTTGGCCAAATCCATACGCATTCCAGTGGTCAAACCGTCTACGCCAAACTTGGTAGCATTGTATACATTTCCATCGGGGTAGGGTTCTTTGCCCGCGATGCTTCCAATATTCACAATGTGCCCACTGCCGCGCGTGACCATACCGGGAGATACCGTGCGCGTGACATAGAGAAGCCCCTTTAAATTGGTGTCAATCATGCGCTCCCAGTCGTCAATAAGCCCTTGATGCACAGGATCCTTTCCAGCGGCAAGGCCTGCATTGTTGAGCAAAACATCGATGGAGGAAAAGGCAGAAGGCAGGGCAGAAAAGGCGGCCTCCACTTGGCTTAAATCGCGTACATCTACTTCGGAAAGATGCACGAGATTCTGAAGTTCTGGAGCCAACTCAGAACGCCAGGATTCCATGCTAGAGAGACGACGCGCCCAGGCGATAACTTTCCAGCCATTTTGGGCAAAATGAAGCGCTGTAGCTTTTCCAAATCCAGAGGATGCACCGGTGACCAAAATGGTTTTCATACTTTTCTATTTAAATGCCGAAGCAATGATGAGTTTTCCTTCCCTTTTTCTGCTCGCAAGCTTTGCGCCAGGGTTGTCGTCCGGACCAGATTCAACGGTTTTTTTGGAGACTACCGTGGTGACGGCAAGCCGCACCGAACAGCGCCTTGAAAATACAACGGTCAGCGTAGATGTTTTGCCTCTTCGGGTATTGGAAGAAAAGGCCAATGCGCGGGTCGAGCAGGTCATTCAAATGTCCCCCGGGGTGACCTTGCAGGATGGGCAGGCAAACATCCGTTCGGGCAGTGGCTGGAGTTTGGGTGCGGGTTCACGGGTCCTCATTCTCGTCGATGATTTGCCGGCGCTCAGTCCTGATGCGGGCGGCGTGCTTTGGAATGCCATGCCCATGGAGGCGGTGCAGCAAGTGGAAGTTTTGAAAGGGGCGTCCTCGAGTTTGTACGGCAGTTCGGCGCTCAATGGTGTCATCCATTTGCGGACCTGGGAGCCCAGTGCGCAGCAGCGCGTTCGGGTCAGCACCCTGGTGGAGGCCTATGACAAGCCGAAGATGCGCAGTTTAGGGTGGTGGGATCAGCCACGCGGTCGAGCGGCGGTTCGGTATGCGTTTTCGGACAGTTATGGCAAAAAAAATCAGCATGGAATGGTGCTTCATGGGCAGCTGTTTGGCGATCAGGGCTACCAGTATTTGGTTGGAGATCAATCGGCCCGAATGCACGCCAAGTACCGCTACAAGCCTAGCAATCAGCTCGAAATAGGTCTGCAGGGCCAATATTGGACGTCGGACCGAAGCTCGTCCCTCATTTGGGAAGACTACCGCCTCGGGTACACGCCCTTGGACTCTTCGGCCACCCAAACCCAATCCGACCTCGCAGCCCTCACGGGCCACGTGAAATACCGTCAAGGCCGGCAGTTGCATACGTTGCGTCTTCGAGGCATGTCCTATGCCAACGCCTCCGGACTGGACAGCAACGATTACAGCAATGCGGGAACGTCGGTACACGCCGAGTACCTCTGGCAGCTCTTTAGTTCGGAAGGCTGGACCCTGTCGGCGGGGGCGCTTTACCTGCGCAGCGCGATGAACAGCCCCCTCTTCAGCGGGGCGCACCTTGGGGTGAATCAAGCCGTATTTGCCCAAGCGGATAAAACGGCCGACCGTTGGGACGTGAGCATGGGCCTTCGTTGGGAGTCCTTTTCCGTAGACGGCACGGCCGATGCCAAACCCGTCTTGCGCCTAGGCGGTCACTACGAATTGGCCGAAAGCAGCCATCTCCGCGCCTCCTGGGCCCAGGGCTACCGCTTCCCATCCATCGCCGAACGCTTCAGCGCCTCTGCCGCGGGAGCCCTCCAAGTCTTCCCAAGCCCGGGCATCCAGTCCGAATCTGGTTGGACGGCCGAACTCGGATTTAAACAGGGCTTCCGCCTCAAAGGACTTCAAGGCTACCTCGATGCCGCCTTTTTTTACACGCAATTCAACCACATGCTGGAATTCACCTTTGGCAAATGGGGCAACCTCCCTGGAACCACGCTCGCCAACTACGGATTTACTTCCCTAAACG
>JALQUY010000154.1 GCA_023260615.1 Schleiferiaceae bacterium | reverse complement strand
CCCAAGTGGTGGAGGGATTGGATTCGGCCCAAGGAAAGCGGGCGGTGGAAAAGAGTGTGGAGCATTTGGAGTCTGCGCTGGAGCTGGCCCAGACCTTCCCGAAGGCGCAGTTTATTCACATCGTTCGGAATCCCTATGCCAACATGGTGGCGCTGCGCAAATTTAAAGCCAAAGACCAAGGCTATCCGCTCATCAACAAGGTGTACAAGTCGCTGGAATCGGGCTACTACTGGCTGAAAACGAATAAAGCGCTGATTCCCAAATACCAGGTGGTTCGCTACGAAGACCTCGCTCAGGATCCCGAAGGCGAAATGCGCAAACTCGCGAGCTTCCTGGGAATTTCCTTTGACGAAAGTCTGCTGAAGCCTACGCTGTTGGGCGACCCATGGGGAGGGAACAGCGCCTATGGGAATTTCAAGGCGATTTCGGCGGCGCATTTGGACCGTTGGAAGGAAGAGATTACACCGCTCGAGGCCAATTTGGTGACCCAGCACTTTGGCCATGTGTTGGCCGAATACGGCTACGACGAGCTGCCTCTGCAAAGTGGTGCTTGGAAGCCTGCGAAGGGGGAGTCGGTCAAGCGGTATGCGTACAATCGCTTGTATCCGTTGTATCTCAAATAGGGGGGCCGTAAAGAGCTTTGAAGAGGGAGGGGGTAAGCGCCCCCATCCTTTTTAGTCCTTAGCGGCGAGCTGCGCCTCTAAGTCTGCCACCTTCGAGCGCAAGGCCTCAATTTCTTTATTCGCCGTGCTCAAGTCTGCTTGCAGCGTCAAGTTGGCCTCCTGCAATTCGTCGCCGCGGCGGCGCTCCTTGCGCGCTTGGCTTTCGAATTTTTCAGCTTCTTTTTCGGCGGAGTAAATCTCCTTTTGGTCCTTGGATTGGACCATGAAACTGTAGACGGCATAGAGCGCAACGCCTGCGATAGCGGCAATTCGGAGACCGTTGTGGTAGGAATGTAGCGCTTCCACAAAGTAGGAGGCCGCAAAGCCGAGCAAAACGAGGGCACCAAAGCCAAGGAGGATGCGTTCGAGCGTCTGAGTGTTCATAACCTTAGGGATTTATAGCATGGAAGGTACTAAAATTGTCCAAAGGGTCTTTGTAGATTTCCGCTTCCTAACCCTAAAAACACCCTTCTCGATGCGCAACGTTCAAAAATGGTCCTGGGTGGTCGCGGTCGCGGGCTTCCTCTTTGGATTTGACACCGTAGTCATCTCCGGGGCCAACGAGCCCATCCGCGAACTCTGGAACACCTCCGCCTGGTTCCACGGCACCTTCATCATGTCCATGGCCTTGTGGGGTACGGTTTTAGGCTCCCTCTTTGGCGGCAAACCCACGGATATTTTGGGCCGCAAACCCACCCTGGTCTGGATTGGCGTCCTGTATTCGGTCTCTGCCATTGGCTCCATGCTGGCCTGGGATCCCTATTCCTTCTCCTTCTTCCGCTTCATTGGCGGGGTAGGCGTGGGAGCCTCTTCGGTGGCAGCGCCCGCCTATATTTCGGAGATTTCCAGCGCAGCGTCCCGCGGACGGTTAGTCGCCCTCTACCAGTTTAACATCGTGTTCGGCATCCTTATTGCCTTCTTCTCCAACTTCCTCCTGAGCGGCGTTGGCGGCGATTGGGATTGGCGTTTGATGCTCGGTGTGGAAGCCATACCCGCCATCGTCTACACCGTCATGGTCCTTACGGTGCCCGAAAGTCCACGCTGGCTCGCCGTCAAGAAAGGCGATACGGCTGCCGCTCAAAAGGTCTTGAACGAACTATTTGACAGCGAAGCCGAAGCCGCAGCAACCCTCAAGGCCATACAAGCTGACGCTGCAGAAACCGCCTCCAAACCCCGCGTTCCCTTGTTCTCACGGGACTTTCGATTCCCCCTTTTGTTGGCCTTCTTGCTGGCCATGTTCAACCAGTTGTCCGGCATCAACTTCATCCTGTACTATGCCCCGTCCATCCTGGAAAATGCGGGTTTTGCAAGTAGCGAATCCCTGCTTTCCAGCGTCTCTCTGGGCGGCATCAACCTGCTCTTCACCTTTGTAGGCCTCTACTTCATTGACCGCTTGGGCCGAAAGCAACTGATGTACATCGGCTCCATTGGCTACATCGTCTCGCTCTGCATGGTCGCCTACGCCTTTTACAGTGGGGCAGCCCCCATGTTTACGCTGACCTTCATCCTGATGTTTATTGCTTCCCACGCCATGGGCCAAGGGGCGGTCATCTGGGTCTTCATTTCCGAAATCTTCCCCAACTCTGTGCGCGGCGCCGGCCAATCCTGGGGCACCGGAACGCACTGGGTCTTCGCGGCGCTCATCACCTTGTTGGGCCCTGTAGTTATGGAGGTCTTTCCTGAAGGCTGGCCCATCTTCGCCTTCTTCGCGGCCTGCATGGTCTTGCAGCTGGCCTTTACGCATT
>JALQUY010000153.1 GCA_023260615.1 Schleiferiaceae bacterium | reverse complement strand
ATCATCTGGAGGCAATGGACCTGGGGAGACGGAAGCCAGGATACGGGCCGCTTTCCGGTGCATTGCTACGCAGATGAAGGCACGTACACCGGGAGCTTGGTGGTGGTGTCCAGCCAGGGCTGCCGCGACACGTTTGACTTGCCACCTGTGACCATCGCCGCGCCGCCCACTTTGGAGGTTGTATTTGACTCCAGCGCCACCTGTTCTGGGGGGAGTATGCCCACTATCCCGTTGGCACAGCCCCCTGTGCTCTACCCGACGCGCCCGGATCCATGCTACTTCTACCGCATACAACTGGGCGCTTTTGGCCCCCGTATTCCGGATTCCACACGGGTTACGGTGCGGTATACGCCTGGAGGACCCAGTACAGACTATTGGCACACGAATTCCCTTCCCGGATCAACCTGGTTTTCGGGAAGCATCCCGGCACAATGGGCCACACGCCCCACAGAAATCTGCTTTGCGCTCGAAGTTCCTGGCGGCTGCACGGATTCGCTCTGCTTTCCCTTGCGCTTCGCGCCAGAGGTGTCCCTGCCAAACGTTTTCACGCCCAACGGAGACGGCGTCAACGACGGCTTTTTGCCCACCTTTGAAAATGTGGATTGGGCCCACTGGGAAATCTATTCCCGCTGGGGCCAAAAAGTGTATGAAAGTGACAGCTACACCCAACCTTGGGACGGCCGCATAGGCAGTCGCGAAGCAGCGGATGGGGTTTATTTCATCGTGGTTCGGGCGGGCAATTCAGACGTTCCGGAGACGGTGTTCGCGCGCGGAAGTCTTCATCTGATGCGCTAGCGCACAAAGACGAAGTGCGTCGGGCTTGAGGCCTCGGTATCAAGGCTGTACCCCTCTGCCGAAAAGGTAGGGATGGCGTTGACGCCCGAAGCATACTGCTCGCAGAGATGCCGTGCCATAAGCCCCCGGGCTTGTTTGCTGAATACAGAAACCGCTTTCCGCTTTCCGCCAGATTCCTGGAAGAAATCCACGTCAATCCAGTGCATGCCTGTTCGGTCCAAAGCATCGGCATATTCGGCAGATGCCAAATTCACCAGAGGCGCTCCAGCCAATTCCTCCTTTAGCCATGTCGAAATCTTTTTAGTCCAATGGGCGCGAAGGGATTTCGTGCCCCATTTCTGGTCCATGTCGAGGCGATAGGGCTGGATGCCGTCCGAACCGCGCAGCAGCCCATACAAGCCCGAACCGATGTACACCGACGACAAGGCTAGCTTTTGAACGTCTGGAGCGAGGCTGCCCACATCCAGTTTTGCAAAGGCCTCGCCTTGAAAGCTTCCCAGCGCCGCTTGCCCGAGGATTCCATGCTGAGCGCCATCCCATGCCGCTATACCCGCTGCCACCTTCGCGCTCAATGCGGGCGACGTACCGTGGTAATCGGCAATCTTCTTAAGCGACCACTTCGCCATTTTAGCGTGAAGCTTTATGGCATCCTCCAGAAAATGAGGATTTTGTGTTCCTGAAATGGGGCAGGGACCCATGGTTTTTGCGGAGGAAAGCAGGATTTTCATGTCCCTAAAGGTAGGACGGAGGAAAAGTGGCACATGATTTGGTCAAATTTGCACGTCTTCACAAACGAAGAACCCTATATGAAGCACTTCTACGCTTTGATATTTCTTGGAGGATTGACCTGGGCCACTTGGGCACAAGTGTCTTCGTATAACCGCGTGGAGCTCCTCGTGGTTCGGCCAAAGGTGGAACGAACTACCATTGCCCCAGATAGCCTGTACAATCCTCTCAAGGAAGTGGTGGTTTCTGCCTACCGCTCTGTGGAGGCCAAGCGCGATGTGCCTCAGGAAATCGCCGTGATCAACCGACAGAGCATACAGCAGAGTATGGCAGCATCTACGGTGGATGTGCTCGCGAATCAAGCCGGTGTTACCGTTCAGAAAAGCCAATTGGGCGGGGGTTCAATCGTCTTGCGCGGCATGGAGGCTAATCGTGTCCTTCTTGTGGTCGATGGGGTCCGAATGAACAACCTCATCTACCGCTCAGGCCATCTCCAAAATGCGATTACCGTTGACCCCTTAGCCCTTGAGCGCATTGAGGTGGCCTTTGGTCCAACGTCTAACGCCTACGGGAGTGACGCCATGGGTGGAGTCATCCACTTCATGACCAAGACCCCCATGTTCTCGCAAACACGCCAGCTTCATGGTCAAGCATACGCCAAATACAGCACAGCCCTTCAAAGTTGGGTAAAGCACGCGGAACTCACCGGAACCTCGCTGCGCTGGGGCTTTTTTACCTCACTCACGGAGTCAGACTATGGGGACTTACGCGGCGGTCAGCGCATCAACCCCTTCTACGGCGAACTCTATGGCCAGCGTTCTGTCTACGCGATGCGAACGGCAACGGGAGACTCCCTGGTGGCCAATCCACAGCCTTGGATACAGAAAGGCAGCGGCTATACTCAATACGATTTTGTCCAAAAGGTGGTCTACCGGGCGCGTTCGGACCGCAGAAACACCCTGAATATCCAGGGCTCCACCTCGAGTAACATTCCCCGTTACGATCGGCTCA
>JALQUY010000152.1 GCA_023260615.1 Schleiferiaceae bacterium | reverse complement strand
TGGGCCGACGTCGCTATTTGCGGGAAATCGATTCGCGCAACCAGGCGGTGCGGGGGCATTCGGAACGAAATGCCATCAACGCGCCCATTCAGGGCACCGCTGCCGACATCGTGAAGCTGGCAATGATCAACGTGCATGCCCGAATGCAGCGCGAAGGCTTCCAGTCCCCCATGATTCTGCAGGTGCACGACGAATTAGTATTTGACGTCCAACGCTCCGAACTCGACGCCCTCAAAGCGCTCGTCGTCGAAGAGATGGAAAAAGCCTATCCCTTGGCGGTGCCCCTCGTGGCAGATACCGGCGTGGGGACGACGTGGTTGGAGGCGCATTAAGCTCGGGCTGCGCCTTCGGCGCGCTAGAGAGCTAGGAAGCTAGAGGGCTAGGGAGCGCCTTCGGCGCGCTAGAGAGCTTGGTAGCTAGAGGGCAAGGGAATTCTAAAAATGCACCAACAAACCAACTAGCTAACGAACCAACTAGCCAACAAACTCCCCTTCAACCCTTTACGGCGCGCAGCGCTCAATCAAACGTCACATCCACCGTAAGGACTGCGTCGACGCGCTTGACGGTGACAGCTACGGTTTGGCCTTTGGTGAAGGTGCTCAAGGCCTTCATGTAGTCCATCATGCTGGTGATGGCTTGGTCGCCCATTTGGGTCACGATGTCGCCTTTCTGGAGACCGGCTTTGGCGGCGGGACGGCCCTCGCTGACGCCATCGATGCGCATGCCGGGATCGCTGTAGAGGTAGTCGGGGACTACGCCCAAGGTGACTTTGAAGCGGGGGGTATCCTCACTTTGGTCTTTGGTTTTGGAGAAGGGAAGTTCTCCAAGGGCATCGGCCGAACGCACGATGCCTTCAATATAGTCCACGACATCGGCGAGGCCAGCGTAGTTGATTTTGTCCCAGTCGTCGGAGGGGCGGTGGTAGTCTTCGTGCTGGCCGGTGAAGAAGTGGAGGACGGGAATGTCCGCCAAATAAAAGGAGGTGTGGTCGGAGGGACCTACGCCAGAGACTTCACGCTTGAGGGCGAAGCCGAAGCTGTTTTGTTCGTCGAGGAGTCCGTCCCACATCGGGCTGGTGCCCGTGCCGTAGACGGCGAGTTGGCGTTCGGCATTCAGGCGACCCACCATGTCCATATTGACCATGAAGCGGGGTGCGGGGAAGGCACCGAGGTGCTCTTTAGCGAAAGCGTTGGAGCCCCAAAGGCCCATTTCTTCGCCGGAAAATGCAATGAAAACCACGGTGTTTTGCAATGGGCTGTCGTGGAAGCGGCGTGCTAATTCCAAGACGGCGGCAACGCCTGAGGCATTGTCATCTGCGCCGTTGTGGATGGCGGAATCGGCGCCGCGGTAGAGGCTGCCTTCGCCGCCCCAGCCCCAGTGGTCGTAGTGGGCACCAATGTAGATGGTTCCTTCGCCCTGACCTGGGAGGACGGCGACTACGTTGCGGCCGGTGATTTTGGGGCCGGTGGGGGTGCCGTGCACGGAGGGTTGCGCTTCGAACGGATCGAAATATGGGGTTTTGCTGTCAGAAATGGCGCCGGTAAGGCCCATCTCTTTGAAGCGTTTAACGAGGTATTCGGAGGCTTTCTTTTCTCCTTTCGTACCCACTTTGCGGCCTTCCATGGCATCGTCGGCCAAGGTTTTCACATCGGTTTGGAGTTGGAGGGCTTGCTTGCTGAGTTTGGGGGCGTCTTGGGCCTGCAGGTGCAGGGTTGCGCCGAATAAAAGGGGTAAAAGCAGGCCGGAAGCGAGTCGAATAGAGGTATTGCGCACAGTCATCATCGTTTGAGAACTAGGTTTGCGTCAAATGTACTTGTAAGCCCATGAACTCATCTACCTCATTCCGTTTTTTCCTACCCCTTTTGGTTGCCAGTGTGACGGCGTTTTCGCTTTCGGCCCAACACGCGCACAACGCTCCCGCTGGCCCTACGTTGGATGCCAAAACCTTGACGTATCCGGGGGAGAAGCATTTGGCCAATGTGCGGCAATTGACTTTTGGAGGGGATAATGCGGAAGCGTATTGGAGCTTTTCGGGCAAGAGTTTGGTCTTTCAGGCGAACTACAAGGAGTGGGGAACCTTGTGCGACCAAATCTTCCTCTACGAAGATGTGCGCCAGGTGGAAAAGACGCCCAAGATGCTGAGCACGGGACTGGGCCGAACGACCTGTTCCTACTTCCTTCCCGGCGATCAAGAAATCGTCTATGCGTCGACCCATTTGGGGGGGCATAGCTGTCCGCCCGAACCTTCCCGCGAAGGCGGTCGCTATGTGTGGCCTATCTATGAGAGCTTTGACATTTTTGTGGCGGACCTCAATGGAGAGCTGCAGCGCCAGTTAACCCATGAGCCGGGCTACGATGCGGAAGCTACGGTGTCTCCCAAGGGCGATCGCATCGTCTTTACGAGTGACCGAAGCGGCGATCTGGAGTTGTATACCATGAATTTGGACGGCAGCGATGTGGTCCAAGTGACGGACGAGCTGGGCTACGATGGAGGCGCTTTCTTTTCGCCCGATGGTGAGTGGCTGGTGTGGCGCG
>JALQUY010000151.1 GCA_023260615.1 Schleiferiaceae bacterium | reverse complement strand
GGAACGGTGCAGAAGCAAGCGGCGACCTCGCAGCTTGTGGTGTCAGCGACGGCTTCGGTGGCTACAACCGTAACACGGCTGTTGGCAACGCTGACACCTCATTGGCTGCAGTATGTTTCACTAAGTGTTACGACTGTGCCGTGAGCATCGACGAGGCTTTGGGTACCATCAACTTGTTCCCCAACCCAACGACCGGCGCCTTCACCATGGAGCGCAGCGAATTGGCGGGCAACATTGAGGTAACCGTTATCGGTCTCCAAGGTCAATTGCTCCTCGCTACCGAGTGGGCTGCAGGCCAGAGTGAACTCAACATCGACTTGAGTGACCTCGCTGCCGGCGTCTACATGGTACGCTTGACCGCTGAAGAAGGAACGCGCACCTTGCGTGTAGCCGTTCAGCGCTAAGCCATCCTAACCAGCTAGGGCTTTCGGGCCCTAGCTTTCTCTTAGACCGCCCCAGAGATGGGGCGGTCTTTTTTTTGGCCCGGCCCGAGGTATCTTTAGGCCTTAAGGCTCAAACACCCTTTTATGGCACGTATTCTTTTGATTTCGGCAGCAGTCGCTGGCCTTTTAACCGCTTGCAACATGCCCACCAAACACTCCTCTGCCATGACGGCAGCGTATCCAGAAACGCGGTACGATTCTGCGGATGTGAAAACGTATTTGGGCCATGCGGTCCCCGATCCCTACGGATGGTTGGAGAACGACCGAAGCGAGGAAACGGCGGATTGGGTGACGCGCCAAAATGCGGTCACGCAAGACTACCTCACCCAAATTCCCTACCGTCAAGCCTTGCGTGAGCGATTGACCACGCTTTGGAACTACGAGAAAATTGGCGCTCCCTTCGTGGAAGGGGCCTACACCTACTTCTACTACAACGATGGCTTGCAGAGTCAGTACGTCTTGAAGCGTAATAAAACAATGGCCTACGACTACCATAGCGAGGCAGAAGTCTTCCTCGACCCCAACACCTTTAGTGAGGATGGCACCACGTCCTTGGGCGGCATTTCGTTCAGCCCCGATGGCAGCTTGGTGGCCTACCAGATCAGCGAAGGCGGAAGCGATTGGCGCAAGGTGATTGTCATGGATGCCGCGAGCAAAGAGATCCTGGAAGACACGTTGGTGGACGTGAAGTTCAGCGGCCTCGCGTGGCGTGGCAACGAGGGCTTCTACTACAGCAGCTACGAAAAGCCCAAGGAAGGGTCGGCCTTGTCCGCTATGACGGACCAGCACAAGTTATTTTTCCACACCTTGGGACGCCCCCAGACGGAGGACGCCTTGATTTTTGGAGGAAGCAAGACCCCACGTCGGTACATCGGCGCGAGCATTACGGAGGACGGCCAGTACTTGGTGGTGACGGCGGCAATTTCGACGACGGGCAACGAGCTCTACCTGCAGGATTTGAAAAACGGCGGCGAGCTGCAGCTCGTGGCGGGCGGCTTTGAAAAGGAGTATGGTGTGGTCACGTCGGAGGATGGTATGATTTACATCCAGACCAACGACGGTGCGCCCAACAACCGGATTATGGCGTCCAAGGGGATTCAAGACCGTAGCGCTTGGACGGAAGTGATTCCGGAAGGCGAGTTTCCTATGAGTGTGGGCAGTGGCGGTGGCCGCTTCTATGTGAGCACGCTGGAGCATGCCGTGAGCCGAATTGATGAATACGCCTACGACGGCACGCACTTGCAGACAATGCAGCTGCCAGGCGTGGGTACCGTGGGGGGATTTACGGGGAAGCGTTCGGACCGTTTGCTGTATTTCACCTTCACCAATGCGATTACGCCGAGCGCGATTTACAGCTACACGCAGGATGAAGGAGCGGGCCAAATCGAACTCTACCGCCAAAGCGCCATGGACTTTGATCCGAGTGAATTTGTGAGCGAGCAAGTGTTTTACACTTCGAAGGACGGCACCAAAATTCCGATGACGCTCAGCTACAAGAAGGGCTTGAAGCGCAACGGCGAGAACCCCACCATCCTGTATGGCTACGGGGGCTTTAACATTAGTTTGACGCCGTCGTTTAGCACGTCCTATACCGTTTGGATGGAGCAGGGCGGTGTGTTGGCCATTCCGAACATTCGGGGCGGTGGCGAGTACGGCGAAGCCTGGCACGTAGCGGGCACGCAGCTTCAGAAGAAGAACGTGTTCGAAGACTTTGAGGCGGCGGCCGATTACCTTATCGCCGAGGGCTATACCTCGTCGTCGCACTTGGCCCTGAGTGGGGGCTCCAACGGCGGCTTGCTGGTGGGCGCGGTCATGACGCGTCGCCCCGATTTGGCGGCGGTGGCCTTCCCTGCAGTGGGTGTTTTGGACATGCTGCGCTACCACACCTTCACCGCTGGAGCGGGCTGGGCCTACGACTACGGCACGGCCGAAGACAGCGAGGAAATGTTCCAGTACTTGTTGAGCTACAGCCCGGTCCACAATGTGAAGGAGGGCACGTGCTACCCCGCGACGATGGTGACGACGGCGGACCACGACGACCGTGTGGTGCCGGCGCATAGCTTCAAATTTGCGGCGGAGCTCCAGGCCAAGCAGGGCTGCTCGGCGCCGACGTTGATTCGGATCGAGGTCAATGCAGGGCATGGCGCGGGCAAGCCGACGGCCATGGTGATCGAAGAGGCCATTGACAAATTTGCGTTCGCCTTGTGGAACATGGGCTACGCTA
>JALQUY010000150.1 GCA_023260615.1 Schleiferiaceae bacterium | reverse complement strand
CAAATTTGGATTAAATCCGCCGAATGGTTCCTCTACAATGAACCAACGGAAGGCGAAGATGCCCCATCTTCGTAGGACAAACGTCTGAACCCACATGTCCCTCGCTCAAGAAAAAAACGCGGAAGCGCTCCAGTTGCTCGTGGCCGAAACCCGCCGCCGCCTCGGTGAAATCTATTTAGGAGGGGGCGAAAAACGCCTGGCCAAGCTCGCCGAACAAGGCAAGTGGTCGGCCCGTGAACGGGTGACTGCCTTGCTGGACCCCGGGGCGCCAAGCCTTGAAATTGGCGCCTTTGCCGCGGACGGCATGTACGAAGAGCACGGCGGGGCCCCCGCTGCGGGCGTGGTGGTGGTTTTGGGCCGCATTCAAGGGCGCCTCTGCGTGGTGGTCGCCAACGATCCCACCGTGAAGGCGGGCGCCTGGTTCCCCATGACGGGCAAGAAGAACCTTCGGGCCCAAGAAATCGCCATGGAGAACAAGGTGCCCATCTTGTACTTGGTGGATTCGGCCGGGGTCTATCTGCCCATGCAGGACGAAATCTTCCCCGACAAAGAGCACTTTGGACGCATCTTCCGCAACAACGCCGTGATGAGCAGCTTGGGTATCCCCCAACTGGCAGCCGTTATGGGTTCATGCGTGGCGGGTGGGGCCTACCTCCCCATCATGAGCGACGAAGCCATTATCGTGGAGGGGACCGGCAGCATCTTTTTGGCCGGCAGCTACCTCGTGAAGGCGGCCATCGGCGAAGACATTGACAACGAAACTTTAGGAGGCGCGGATACGCATACCTCCATCAGTGGAGTGGCGGACTACAAAGCCAAAGACGATGCAGAAGCGGTAAAGCTCATGCGTGGCCTGGTGGACACCCTCGGCGAGCGACCCCAAGCGGGCTTCGATCGTGGGGAATCCTTAGAGCCGGCCTTCCCTGCGGAGGAGCTCTACAAGCGCATGCCGGTCGACGCCAAGCCCTATGCGATGCGGGACCTTTTGGCCTGCTTGGTGGATGAGGGCTCCATCATCGAATACAAGGCGGACTATGGCAAGACCTTGATCACCGCCTACGCCCGCATCGACGGCTGGGCCGTGGGCATCGTCGCCAACGAGCGCCAAGTTATCAAGAACGCCAAGGGCGAAATGCAAATCGGCGGCGTCATCTACAGCGAAAGCGCAGACAAGGGGGCCCGCTTCATTGCCAACTGCAACCAAAAGAAAATCCCCCTCGTCTTCTTCCAAGATGTCACCGGCTTTATGGTGGGCTCCCGGGCCGAACATGGCGGCATCATCAAGGACGGCGCCAAACTCGTCAATGCCGTCGCCAACTCCGTCGTGCCCAAATTCACCGTAATAGTGGGACACTCCTTTGGGGCGGGCAATTACGCCATGTGCGGAAAGGCCTACGATCCCCGTCTGATTGTGGCTTGGCCCACAGCCAAACTTGCAGTCATGGGCGGCGATCAAGCCGCTAAGGTGCTCGTCCAAATCGAAAAAGCCCGCGCCGGCGCCACGACCCCCGAAGCCGAACAGGAACTCCTCGAACGCATCAAAGAACGCTACAACACCCAAATGAGTCCCTACTATGCGGCCTCGCGCCTTTGGGTGGATGCTATCATTGATCCCGCCGAAACCCGCACCTGGATTTCCCTAGGCATCGAAGCTGCGAACCAAGCGCCCATCGAGCGCCCGTACAATCCGGGAGTTCTGCAGACGTAATCGCGCTACGCGCAAATTAGCTAGAGGGCTAGGTAGCTAGAAAGCTCGTGCTACGCCCTGTAGCTTTTCGCTTAAACGCTTAATCTCTTTTACCCTTAAACTGTGTTATGGACCTTCGCCGCGCGCTGGGACTTTCCGGTGATTTGCCAAGTTCTAGCCCTCTAGCCCTCTAGCCCTACAACCGCGCATCCACCACCTCGCGGGGAAGCACGCCTTTGACGTCGTAGATCACGGCGCCTTTTTGGGCTTTGAGTTGGTGCATGTCCAAGGCCAGGAATTGGTCGTGGGCCACGGCCAAGACGATGGCATCGTAGCCAGAAGGATCCAAAGCATCCACCAGGCTAAAGCCGTACTCGTGCTCGACCTCTTGAGAGCTAGCCCAGGGATCGTAGGTATCGACTTGCAAGCCGTATTGGAGGAGTTCGTGGCGGATGTCCACGACTTTGGTGTTTCGAATGTCCGGGCAGTTCTCCTTGAAGGTGATGCCTAGCAACAGGGTGCGGCTTTCTTTGACGGTTTTGCCTTCGGCAATGAGGAGTTTCACCACTTTGCTGGCGATGAATAGCCCCATGGAGTCGTTGACACGGCGGCCGCTGAGGATGACGGCAGGGTGGTAGCCCAGGCTTTCTGCTTTATGGGCGAGGTAGTAGGGGTCTACGGAAATACAGTGGCCGCCGACGAGACCGGGGCTGTACTTCAGGAAGTTCCATTTGGTGCCAGCGGCTTCGAGGACGTCGCGCGTGTCAATGCCTACGCGGTCAAAAATGAGCGAAAGCTCGTTGACGAAGGAAATGTTGACGTCGCGTTGCGCGTTTTCAATGGCTTTGGAAGCTTCGGCCACCTTCATGTTGGGGGCCAAATGCGTTCCTGCCGCGATGATGCTACGGTAGAGGCCGTCCACAAACTGGGCGGCGTCCGGGGTGCTACCGGAGGTCACCTTTTTGATGGTGGTCAAGGTGTTGACTTTGT
>JALQUY010000014.1:14287-20284 GCA_023260615.1 Schleiferiaceae bacterium | reverse complement strand
CAATGAACTCAGGGCTGCAAATGCCTTCTGCACGCACGTGACGTAGGAGCTGGCCTTCGTTCATTTCGACCACCGCGACGCGCTTGAAGCCTTCTAGGAAGGGTTTCAGATCGGGGTGCAGCGGGAAGAGGTGTTTCAGGTGCAAATGCGTGATGCCAAGCCCTTGAGCACGCAGGTTTTCCACCGCGGTGCGCAAGGCGCCGTAGGTGCTTCCCCAGCCGATGACGACAAGGTCGCCCTCGGATTCGCCTGCTTCGACGCATAGGGGGCCATAGAAGCGGGTGACCGCTTCAACTTTTTGGGCGCGTGCCCGAATCATCGCCTGGTGGTTGGCCGGATCGTAGGAGATATTGCCCGTTTCTGCTTCCGACTCCAATCCGCCAATGCGGTGCTCGCCTCCCGGGGTGCCGGGGACCACCCATGGGCGCACGCCTTCCGCGTTGCGGCTATAGGGCGCCTGGCCTTGGACGGCATTGGGGACGATGGGCGCCCATTCAGCGGGCGATGGCAGTCGGTAGGGCTCCGCGCTGTTGGCGATGTAGGCGTCTGAAAGCAAGAGGACGGGCGTCATGGCCTCGACGGCGATTTTCGCTGCGAGTTGCACATCTGCAACGGACTCCCCCGTGCGCTTAATGGCCATAACGGGCATGGGGGCTTCGCCGTGGCGACCGTAGAGCGCTTGGAGCAAATCGGATTGCTCCATTTTGGTCGGCAGACCCGTACTGGGGCCTCCGCGCTGAACGTTAACTATGACCAACGGAAGCTCGAGCATGACAGCGAGCCCTAAGCCCTCCCCTTTGAGGCTGATGCCCGGCCCGGAAGAGGCGGTAATGCCCAAATTGCCCGCAAAAGAGGCCCCAATGGCGGCAGTGACCGAGGCGATTTCATCTTCGGCTTGGAAGGTGAGTACCCCGTCAGGACGCATGCGCGCCACTTCATGCAAGATATCGGAGGCGGGGGTAATGGGGTAACCGGCATAGAGCACTTGGCGGCCCAGTTGGTGAGCGACCGCGGCGATGCCCAGAGCAATGCCTTGGCTCCCCGAAATGGTCTTGTAGGTGCCAGGAGCGGAGCGGCGTTGAGGCACTTCCTTGCGGTACGCCGTCCACTCGGCTGTTTCGCCCAAGTGGTAACCCGCTCGGAATGCCAAGAGGTTAGCCTGGCCGATATCGCCGGAGAACTGCCGAGAGATATCCGCTTCCATCGCCACGGGAGACAGTCCGTACATCCAGGTAAGCACCCCTAGGACCGTCATGTTTTTGGCTCGGTTCTTTTCCTTGGTGCTCAATGCCGATTCCTTCAGAGCCTCCAACGTAATTTTCTTGACATCAATATCCAGGACCTGGTGGCTGTGCTTAGCGTCCTCCAAGGGCGTTTCGTCGGGGGCAAGGCCGGCTAGAGCCATGGAGCGTGCGTCAAAGCCTTCGGCCGATGCAATGAGTAGACCCCCTGGCTTGAGCTTGTGTTTGTGCTTGAGCCAGCCCGCTACGTTGAACGCCACGAAGACGTCTGCGGCATCGCCTGGGTCAAAGATGGTTTCCGCCGCAATTTGAAATTGAAAGCCCGACACCCCAGCCACGGTGCCCTGTGGAGCCCGGATTTCCGCGGGGAAGTCGCTGAGCGTGCGAACATCTTGGCCGCTTTGGGCCGCAGCTCGAATGAGCTGAGAACCCAAGAGCTGAATGCCGTCACCGGAGTCACCAGCGAGCAGCACAACCAGATGCTGCCGAATGTCAGTCATGGCGGTGGTGCACCCCCTGGACTTCGGGGGCGTGTTTTTTTATCGTCGTTTCCACCCCGTTTTTCAGGGTCATTTGGTTGACGGAACAACCCGCACAGGCGCCCAACAATCGGACGTGGACGTTGAAATCCGGCGTGATTTCGGCCAATTGAATGTCTCCCCCATCGTTTTGCAAGAAGGGGCGAATTTCATCCAGGGCGGTCAGAACGCGGGATTCCAGGTCGCTCATACGGTGCGGGGTTTGGTTTTGCAGCCAGCCATCGTCGTAATACGAACCGCTTCCGTGGGGGGAAGGTTCTCGACGCGGTCTGCCAACGAAGAAATCATGTTTTGCGCCACAGCGGCAAAAGCCTCTGGGTTGGGGCCAGTGGGTTGAAGGGCGGCGGGGTGGCCCACATCGCCGGCTTCGCGTATGCTCTGTACCAAGGGGATTTCACCGAGGAAGGGCACTTGGAGCTGATGGGCCAATTGCTGTGCACCCTCCTTGCCGAAGAGGTAGTACTTCCTATCGGGCAATTCGGCCGGAGTGAAGTAGGCCATGTTCTCCACAATGCCGAGGACGGGAATTTGGATAGCGTCCATTTGGAACATGCCCACGCCCTTGCGCGCATCGGCCAGCGCGACGTTTTGAGGGGTCGATACGACAACAGCACCCGTAATCGGAAGGGCCTGCACCATGCTCAAGTGGATGTCGCCTGTACCTGGAGGCAAGTCGATGAGTAAGAAATCCAACGCGCCCCAGTGCGTCTCTTGGAGCATTTGGTTCAAAGCCTTGGTCGCCATGGGACCGCGCCAAACCACAGCCTGATCCGTCCCCGCAAAGAAGCCGATAGACATGACCTTAACGCCGTAGGACTCAATGGCCTCCATCTTCCGAACGCCGTTCACCTCTATCGCGCCGGGCTTGTCGCTCACCACGTCGAACATCAAAGGCATGCTCGGCCCGTAGATGTCCGCGTCGAGGATGCCCACTTTGAAGCCCATTCCGGCCAACGTAACCGCGAGGTTTGCCGTTACGGTAGACTTGCCCACGCCGCCTTTTCCGGACGCAATGGCCACCACGTGTTGAATGCCGTCTATGGCCTTGCCGCGAAGTAGGGTCGTCTCGGGGGTCTCTGGGGCCTCAACCGTCAAATTGATCGTGACCTGCAACTTCTCATCGATGCGTGCGTGCAAGGCCTGCAGCACTTCGACCTCTAATTTTTTCTTTTGGTGCAGCACAGGGCTGTCCGAAACCACATCCACAATCACCTCCTTGCCCATGACTTGAACATTGCGGAGTCCATTGGAGGCGAGTAAGAGACCCTTGCCCGAAGCATTGGCCACAGCCGAAAGGGCTTCTTCTACGTGTTTGCGTGTGATCATGGCGCAAAATTACGGCGCAACGCCGGGAAGCCGGTGACTTTTGTCAGGGTCTTTCCGCCGAGTACCTCGACCCCCTCAGGCCTCCTCCGTTTGCAGCGCGGCCGGGAGTTTTTTGTTGGCCAGCTGGCCACAGGCGGCGTCGATATCGCGGCCGCGCGAGCGGCGCACCTTGGCCGTAACCCCGATGGACTCCAAAGCGGCGATGTAGGCCTCCAAGGCTTCCTCATCCGCTTGCTGGAAATTGGGATCGCCAATGGCGTTGTATTCGATCAAATTGACTTTGCAGGGAATGCGCTTGCAGAGGTCCACGAGGGCTTGCACGTCTTCGGGCTGGTCGTTCACATTTTTCCAAACGACGTATTCAAATGTGATGCGACGCTTGGTAGCGCGGTACCAGTACTCGAGCGACTCGCGAAGGTCCGCAATGGGGGACACATCGTTGATGGGCATGATGCTGGACCGAACACTGTCCCGTGCCGAATGCAAACTCACCGCCAAGTTGAACTTCACCCCGTCATCCGCCAATTTCTTGATCATTTTGGGTAGGCCCACCGTCGAGAGGGTGATGCGCTTGGGCGACATGCCCATGCCCTCCGGCTGGGTAATCTTTTCAATGGCCGTCAAGACATTGTTGTAGTTCATGAGCGGCTCCCCCATCCCCATGAACACGATGTTGGTCAGGGGACGGCCAAAGTGCTCCAAGCCTTGGCGGTGGATGGACTGCACTTGGTCGTAAATCTCGTCTGGGCCCAAGTTGCGCATGCGCTTCAGCTTGGCGGTCGCACAGAAGGCACAGTTCAAGCTGCAGCCCACCTGGGAGCTCACACAGGCCGTGATGCGCTTGTCCGTGGGGATAAGCACCGACTCCACGATCAGGCCGTCGGGCAGCTTTACGGCATTTTTAATGGTGCCGTCTTCCGCCTGCTGGACGTGGTCCAAAACGATGGGCGAAATGGCGTAGTCGTCTTGAAGTTTCGCTAGCAAGGCTTTGGGCACATTGCGCATGTCCTCAAAGGCATGCACCCCTTTGGCCCAAATCCAATCGTAGACTTGATCCGCCCGAAAAGAGGGCTCACCCAGTTCTGCAAAGAGGGCCTGCAGATCGGACTTACTGAGGGTGCGTAGGTTTTTTTTCATGGAAGGATCAAACACGCCTGCTTAGCGGCTGTGCTGCAAAGAACCGAATTGAATCTTGTTTTTTCGGTACGAAAAGAAAACGGCATCCCCCTGCACAAACTCGCTGGAAGCGCTGCGGCGCGGGAGCGTAAGCACCTTCGTCTTGGCATTGTTGTAGAGAACGTTGTAGGTCATTTCCGCTTCTGGCGTGATGGTGACCGCGACGACATTAGAGGAAACGGGATTGCGCATGATGTTCGGAATTCGGCGACCAAAGCGTTTGGCGTTGCCCTTGTGGTCGTTAAAAAACACATGGAGCTGGTTTCCATCTACAACGGGGAGGTAGCCGGAGGCACGGCCCCCATCGTTGCGCGAAAATTGGCGCTTCGGAATATGCCCAGACCATTCGATTTGGCCTTTGTCCGAAATTCCAAACGCAATAATGTCGTAGTAGTAATAGTAGTAGTTGGTGACCGTACCGCTGCGGGTTTGCGTTGTGACGACCTGCATGTCGTAGTCCTCAGCAATGACAAATGCCCCCCCATCTGGGCGGTGCAAGAAGTGCCGGAAAACAAAGTCTTCTCGGATTTCGCTGCCGCGACGGGCTCGGCTGGTGGACATGAATTCGTCGAGGAACTCGGTCTCAAAGGGGGACAAATGGGTGCTAACCGTGGAGGCGTCGTCTTGGTTGAGCGTGATGTAGAACATGCCCTTCATCGAGGCGCGGTTGAAGCCCTGTTCGGAATAGAATCCGGCTACGGCCATGGTGTTGTTGCCAAAGTCCAGCTCCATGCCCATGTTGGTGACCCACACGCGGTCAAGTCCTAAATCAACTTCGTAGACCTCGTCCTCGGTGCCGCTGAGTCGGTACACGAGGAATTCTTCATTGGATTCGCCCCAAATCCACCGTTCGCCTTTGTTTCTCTCAGGCGTTTTCTTGCCAATGAAGTACACCACGCCATCATTGGTGACGTCCGAACGGTAGAGGCTGAAATAGCGGTCGAGGATGTCGAGTTCGATGTCCTTAGCCCAGACCAATTCCAAGTTCAGGTTGTACACCGCTACCGAGAATTTTTCATTGTCCCGAACGCTATAATCCGGATTGGAAAAAATCAAAAACTTCTGGCGGTCCTGTGAAAACTGCACCTTGAAATTGCCTTTGTACTTCCGGCGAGCATCCATACGCTCCACAACCCGAAGCTCTTTGGGGTCGCCGTTTTCATCGAGAATTTGGAGGAGCAGAGACTTTTGATCCTTTTGGCGGTTGTAGGCCTGGAGGAAGATGTAAAACTCTCCATTGACAATGTGTGTGGAGATGAATTCGGCCCGGTCCCCCTCGTAAATCAATTGATCCATCTCCGCCTGCCAGAGCTGCTGCGAGGTCTTTCGGTCGTATTTAGCGAAGTACCAACGGTTCGCGGACATCAAGGCAAAGCGGGACCCGAACGTGTAAAACGCCGACGAATCCATATCCACAATGTCCTGGGTGTTAACTTCACGGTAGCGATAGGCCTGCCCCCACTGCAACTCGTAGGACGGCAATTGAGCACGCAATGTGCTCGCTATGCCCAGAAAAAAAAGAAAAATGATCCGAAAAGAAGGCATTGTGGCAGGGTTTTGGAATATTTGCAAAGAAACGATTCAACGATGAAGACGCCCCTACTTTCTGTTTTTTGTGCGCTGACCTTCTTTGTAAGTAGTGCGGGCGCGGCCTTTGGCCAAACCGTAGTTGTGAAGAAGCGCAACGTAGAAACCGGAGAGGTCTACGGGGTAAG
>JALQUY010000014.1:9102-14187 GCA_023260615.1 Schleiferiaceae bacterium | reverse complement strand
AGTGCGGGCGCGGCCTTTGGCCAGACCGTAGTTGTGAAGAAGCGCAACGTAGAAACCGGAGAGGTCTACGGGGTAAGTGGTAGCAAAAGCAGTACCAACTCGCGCTACAACCAAGCTATTAAGTACAATTTCCTCCCTTTCTTCATCGGTGAGATGCCACTGGGCTACGAATTGAAGTTCAACGAATTCATCACGGCAGAAGCAGGATTGGGCATCACGACCACCAACACGTTGGACGAGTTGCTCTATGCCTACGACGACTTTTATGCCTTGGCGGATAAGAATCTGATCAATTTGAGCCATTACGCCTCTTTGAAGATCTTTCCAGAAGGCAACGCCTTCAATGACGGGTACTACCTAGGCTTTAATTACAACTACCGCCCCTACTCTAAAGGCTTCGATGTCAACCAAAGCACCGTGCGTGCCACGAAGCGCTTTACAGATATCGGCTTAGTGTTTGGCTTCCAAGGGCGTCCATCGGAGCAAATCATGTTGGACGTCTATGCGGGCATCTCACAGCGCCACATTAATTGGGACCAGCCCTCTCTTTCTCAGATCATCGATCCGCTTACCGGGGACGTAGTCACTCAGATCTATATCGACAACGTGAAATACCCCACCTTGGGAGGATTGCTAGGCTTCAAACTGAGCTACCTCTTTGGCGAAAGCATCATTCAGGGGGCCTCCAACACCAAGGCTTCGACGAGCAAGAGCAAGAAGCGCCGCAGCAGCAAGCGCCGCCGCCGACGTCGTTAAGCGACTCCGATCCTATCCCCCTCCAAACGTTTAAGAAATGAAAAAGCCCGGCAGATGCCGGGCTTCTTTTTGGGAGCGTTCTCCGTCTTTTAGATAATCAACAGCGCATCGCCGTAGCACAGGAAGCGGTAGCCTTCCTTCACAGCCAAGTTGTAGATGTCCATGGTTAAGTCGTGTCCCGCAAAAGCGCTGGTCAACATGAGCATGGTGCTTTGAGGGCCGTGGAAGTTGGTGATGAGCGCATCCGCTGTCGTGAACTCGTAGGGCGGGAAGATGAACTTGCTCGTCCAACCATTCGTGGGCTTCACGCGATTGTCCGTGATGGTTGAGCTTTCCATGGAGCGAATCACCGAGGTGCCTACAGCCACCACACGCTTCTTATTGGCCTTGGCTTGGTTAATCTTGTCCGCTGTATCGTCGTAGAGCCAGAACTGCTCAGATTCCATTTTATGCTTGGAAAGGTCTTCGACCTCGACCAGGCGGAAGGTTCCAAGACCCACGTGCATGGTCATCTCAGCCGTTTCAATGCCTTTGATCTCCATGCGCTTGAGCAAGTGCTTGCTGAAGTGCAAAGAAGCCACAGGGGCAGCCACGGCGCCTTCTACCTTGGCGAAGATGCTTTGGTAGCGGTCCGCATCCTCCGGTTCAAGCGGGCGCTGGACGTAGTTGGGCAAGGGGGTCTCGCCCATTTCCTTCAACTTTTGACGGAACTCTTCGTAGCTGCCGTCGTAGAGGAAGCGGAGCGTTCGGCCACGTGAAGTAGTATTGTCAATGACTTCCGCCACCAACGAATCGTCATCGCCAAAATAGAGCTTGTTGCCAATGCGGATTTTGCGGGCGGGATCTACCAAGACATCCCAAAGGCGGCTCTCTGCATTTAATTCGCGGAGCAAGAACACTTCAATCAGAGCGCCTGTCTTTTCCTTGTTGCCCCACATGCGGGCGGGGAAGACCTTGGTGTTATTCATGACCATGAGGTCGCCCTCGTCGAAGTAATCCAAGATGTCTCTGAAGTGCTTGTGCTCCACTTGACCGGTTTCGCGATGGACCACCATCATTCGAGCATCATCGCGGTACTCGGTGGGGTATTGCGCGATTTGCGACTCTGGCAAATCATACGCAAAATGAGAGAGCTTCATTTTCATAGGCGGCAAAGATACTTTTTTGGGAGGGGGGTTGTCAAGTCCCAATCCGAATCTTACCCGGCCAAGAATTCCTCAATCCCCTGCTGCTTCTGGACTAGGTGCCGATTTTAGTCGGTCTAAAATTTCTTCCACCGTAAAGCAATCCGCGGTCTTTAGCCGTCCTACTTGGGTACGCTCCAATCCCGAGAGGTACGCGCCACAGCCCAAAAAGGCGCCCATATCATGCGCTAAACTCCGGATGTAGGTGCCCTTCCCGCATTGCACCTGAACGACCCAGGTGGTACCGCTCCGCTCAAGGAGTTCAAGCGAATGTATGGTCACAGGTCGAGCGGGAAGCTGGAGGTCTTTTCCCTTGCGCGCTTCCGCATAGGCCCGCTTTCCATCGACCCGAATGGCACTAAAAATAGGCGGGACTTGCTGAATGTCTCCTGTAAAGGCATTTGCTATCGAAGCCCAGAGGGCAGGCGTATAATCGGGGAGGGGGATTCCAGAGGGCTCTTCCTCCGTCTCTGCATCGTAGCTCGGAGTGGTAGCTCCAAACGTGATAGATGCTTTGTAGCCCTTTTCTCCGCCCATCCAGGACTCAATGGTCTTAGTCGCTTTGCCCACGCAGAGAACGAGCACGCCTGAGGCCAAAGGATCTAAGGTCCCCGCATGGCCAATTTTCACTTTGACACCGTAGTGCTTTTTGAGCGCATTGCGCACTTTAGCTACTACGTCAAAGGACGTCCAGGTCAGTGGCTTGTGAATGGGAATGACCCAGCCTTCTTCACGAAGTGCCTCGAGGCTAGGAACATTCATTAGAGGAAGAGCATCCAAACGCTCGCCACACCCCCTACCACGAAACAGTAGATGGCAAAGCCCGAGAGTTTGGCTTTTTTCACCAAAGCAATCATGAGCTTACAGGCCCACAAACCCGTGATAAAGGCGGCGATAAATCCAACCAATAGAGGAAGTAAATGCTGGTCTTGTTCGGCCTGGGACATAGAAAGCAAATCCCGCGTATCCAAAATCATTTTGCCCAAAATCAATGGAACAACCATGAGGAAGCTGAAGCGTGCAGCCTGCTCTCGGTCAATACCCAATAGCACCGACGTACTAATCGTCGCACCTGAACGGCTAATCCCAGGAAGGATGGCAATAGCCTGAGCAATTCCTACGACCAACGCATCCATGTACGTTACTTTTTTATGGGTTTTTTTGGCCCGATCCGCTAGAAAAAGCAGCAATCCCGTGATGATGAGCATGACGGCGACCATGAAAATGTTGCCAGCAAAGAGCATTTCAATGATATCGTTGAAGAGCAAACCCACGATTGCTGCGGGAATCATAGAAATGACGAGCGCAATGGCAAACTTTCGCTCTTCTGTATTTCCCTTGAAGAAACCACGAATGATGCCGAAAATGTCCTTCTGAAACGTCACTATGGTCGCCAGTGCCGTTGCCCCGTGTACCGTGACCGTGAACATCATGTTGCTGCTAGCATCCCAATTGCTCTGGAGCAAGGTGCGCCCAAGCTCTAAATGGCCCGAAGAAGATACGGGCAAGAATTCGGTCAAACCCTGGAGAATGCCCAGGATAATGGCGTTCCAGAGATCGGCGTTCATGCTTTAGGACGGCGCAAAATAGCGAAGACTTCAACGACAAATCCCACGACAATCAACAATGGCGCCCATGTGATGCGCTGTGCATTGAAGAGTTCTTCGTTGTACACGGTGGGATCTTCGGAACCACCACCTGACATAAGGGCAAAGCCCAGGGCGATGAACGCCAAGCCGATGGCAAAAAGAACATAATTGGTCTTGTCGAAGAGGAAGGTGTTCTTGGACATTATTCGTAGAGTTGATTGGTTTTGAGCGCGAGGTAGCGACGCACAGCTAAGGCCGTACTGCCCGCGGTAAGGAGAAGGCCTACGCCGAGCATGCCCAGTACTTCTAGCGACCAAAGGGACCACGGAAGTGAAGCGGCAAGTTCAGGGTAGACCTGACGAATGACTTGAAAAAGGAGGGCAAGGAGCACCGCGGCAAAGGCGGCACCCAAAGCGCCAAGCTTTAGACCTTGTGCCAAGAACGGACGGTGGATAAACGCCTTGGTAGCACCCACGAGTTGCATGGTTTTGATGGAAAAGCGCCGCGCGTAAATGGCTAGACGAATGGAGCTGTTAATCAAAGCCATGGACACGAGAAGCAAAATGAGGGCGGCCCCCAGCATGGCGGACGTGATGCGCCCGATGTTTTTGTTGATGATGGAAATCAAATCTCGGTCGTAGACCAAATCGTCCACGGCCTCTTCTTTGAGCAAGCGGTTTTTGAGATCGTCTAAAACGGTCGGGGTCACAAAGTCGGCGTTGAGTTTGAGGTCAAGTGCATCGCTCAATGGGTTGTAGCCCAGGAAGTCCACAAAGTCTTCGCCCAATTCCTCCTGGAATTTTTTAGCAGCATCTTCCTTGCTCACAAAGTTGATCTGGCGCACTTCTGGAGCCATGGCCCACGTAGCCTGAAGAGCTTCGCGTTGCTCCGTTGTGGCTTCTGGCTTGAGGAAGAGCGTGAACGTGAAGTTCTCCTTGAGCTCCTGCGTCACGGTTTTCGCCTGATACAAGAGCGTCATCATTACGCCAAGGACGAAAAGAACCAGGCCAATGCTCACCACCACCGAGAGGTAGGAATACCGCAGGCGTTTTTTGTTGAATTGGTCTTCCCCTTTGGAACGGCTCATACTGCAAATCTAGGGAAATGAAGGGGTACTTCTGCGGCCGAATTTGGCCCGGTTTCCCATGGCAAAGCGTACTTTTGCCGCCATGGAGTACCGCCCTGCAGAATTGGACGCCAAATGGCAAGCTTATTGGAAAGCGCAAAAGACGTTTTCGGCCGCTTACCCAAGCGAAAAACCCAAATTTTATGTGCTCGACATGTTCCCCTACCCTTCAGGAGCTGGGTTGCACGTCGGTCACCCTTTGGGCTACATTGCCAGTGACATTGTAGCGCGCTACAAGCGCCACCGCGGCTTTAACGTGTTGCATCCCATGGGCTACGATGCCTTTGGCCTGCCTGCAGAGCAGTACGCCATTCAGACGGGCCAGCACCCCGCCATTACCACCGAAGCCAACATTGCCCGTTACCGTGAGCAATTGGACCGAATTGGCTTCAGCTTTGACTGGGAACGCGAAGTGCGCACCTGCAACGCG